>NZ_JBNHFG010000010.1:0-134272 GCF_059090025.1 Arthrobacter sp. Y3224198 | reverse complement strand
CTGCCCGGCGAGGGCGCGCACCGGCGGCAGGCGGGTGCCGACGGCGAGGCGTCCCTCGTTCGCGGCGTCCAGGATCTGGAGCCGCAGCTGTTCGTAGGGTGGAACGGAGCTGGCGGCGTCAATGCGGACCCACCGCAGGACCCCGGCGTCGCTGCCGGGGGCCGTGCGCTGCGTTTTGGTGCTGGGCTCGGAAGTCATGGTGCCATGCTAGTGCCCGCCGGGGCCTGCCGGGGCTGCGACGTCCTGCTCACCCGAGTCCGCGGGGCCCGCAAACTGGGAGCGGTACAGCTCGGAATAGAATCCCTCGGCCGCGAGCAGGGCGTCATGGGTGCCCTGCTCCACGATCCGCCCGTCGCGCACCACGAGGATGACGTCGGCGTCGCGGATGGTGGACAGCCGGTGCGCAATCACGAAACTGGTCCGGTCCTGCCGCAGCGCGTTCATGGCCAGCCGGATGCTGACCTCGGTGCGGGTGTCCACGGAGCTGGTGGCTTCATCCAGGACCAGGATCGAGGGGTTGGACAGCCAGGCCCTGGCGATGGTCAGCAGCTGGCGCTGGCCCTGGCTCAGCGCCCCGCCGTCGTAACCGAGCACGGTGTCATAGCCGTCCGGAAGCGACCGGACAAAGTGGTCCACGTGGGTGGCCTCCGCTGCGGCAATGATTTCCGCCTCGGTGGCGTCGGGGGCTCCGTAGGCCAGGTTCTCCCGGATGGTTCCTTCGAACAGCCACGCGTCCTGGAGCACCATGCCGATGTGGCTGCGCAGCTCCTCGCGGTTGAGGCGGGCAATGTCGGTCCCGTCGACGGTGATCCGGCCGGCGTCGACGTCGTAGAACCGCATCAGCAGGTTGACCAGGGTGGTTTTGCCGGCGCCGGTGGGTCCGACTATTGCCACGGTCCGGCCCGGCTCGGCCACGAAGGACAGGTTGCGGATCAGCGGGGCATCGGGGCTGTAACTGAAGGAAACATCCTCGAAGGCCACCCGTCCCCTTACGTTGTGCAGGTGCTCCGGCCGGTCCGGGTCCGGCTCCTGCTCCCGGGCGTCGAGCAGGGTGAAGACGCGCTCAGCCGAGGCAACCCCTGACTGGAGCATGTTGATCAGGCCGCCGAGCTGGCCGAGCGGCTGGCTGAACTGCCGGCTGTACTGGACAAAAGCCTGCACTCCCCCGATGCTCAGCTGGCCGCCGGCCACCTGCAGTCCGCCCACCACCGCGACGGCCACGTAGTTCAGGTTCGAGATGAACATCATGGCGGGCATGATGATGCCCGAGACGAACTGTGCCCGGAAGGCCGAGCGGAACAGCCGGTTGTTTGCCGGGGCAAAGCCCTCGATCACCCGATCCTGCTGGCCGAAGGCCTTCACCACGTCCTGGCCGGTGAACATTTCCTCGATGTAGCCGTTGACCTCGCCGGTGGACTTCCACTGGGTCTTGAACTCCGCCTGCGAGCGCCGGGCGATGAGCACCGTCACCAGCGCCGAGATCGGAACCGTGATGACGGCGATCAATGCCAGCAGCGGGGAGATGGAGATCATCATGGCCAGCACCCCCACGATGGTCAGCACGGCGGTGATGATCTGTGTCAGGCTCTGGGACAGGGTCTGCGCCAGGTTGTCGATGTCATTGGTGACCCGGCTCAGCACGTCACCACGCGACTGCTGCTGGAAGTGCGCCATGGGCAGGCGGAACAGCTTTGCGTCCACATCGCGGCGCAGCCGGTACATGGCGTTCTGCACAATCCGTGCGGTGACCCTCGCCTGGAACCAGCCGAAGGCGAACGAGGCAAGGTAGATCGCCAGCACACCCAGGAGAATCCCGCCCAGCCGCCCGAAGTCCAGTCCCTGGCCGGGCACCACGTCCATGGCGGCGAGCATGTCCGCCAGTTCCCGCTCCCCCTGTTCCCGCAGTGCCTGTACCTGGGCGTCCTTCGGGATACCGGCGGGCAGGGTACGGCCGATGAAGCCGTCGAAAATGACGTTGGTGGCCTCGCCGAGGATGCGCGGGGCGGTGACGGCGAGCGCCACAGAGACGACGGCGGACACCACGACCGCTGCCACGCGCAGCCGGTCCGGTGCCATCAGGGACAGGATGCGGCGGACGCTTCCGCTGAAGTTCTCCGGCCTGGCAGCACCGGCAGCTCTCGGACGGCCGCGTCCTGCGGGCCCGCTCATGCGACTTCCTCCGCCGTAAGCTGCGACGCCACGATCTCCCGGTACGTTCCGGAGGATTCCATCAGCTCTGCGTGGGTTCCCTGTCCCACTATGCGCCCCTCTTCCAGCACGACGATCCGCGCCGCATCGGTAATGGTGTTCACCCGCTGGGCCACCACAATCACGGTCGCGTTGCGGGTTTGCGGTTTCAGCGCCGCGCGGAGCCGCGCATCGGTGGCGAAATCCAGGGCGGAGAAGCTGTCATCAAAGAGGTAGATGGACGGGCGGACCACCAGCGCCCGGGCAATGGCAAGCCGCTGGCGCTGTCCCCCGGAGAAGTTGGCCCCGCCCTGCTCCACCTGGCGGTCCAGTCCCTCCTCCCCGGCACGGACAAACTCCGCGGCCTGCGCCGTCTCCAGCGCGGCCCAGAGTTCCTCATCAGTGGCGTCCGGCTTCCCGAAGCGCAGGTTGGAGGCGATGGTGCCACTGAACAGGTACGCCCGCTGCGGGACCAGTCCGATTCCGCCGCGGAGCGAGGAGAGCGTTACGTCCGCCGTGTCCTGCCCGTCCACGGCAATGCGTCCCGATGTGGCATCCAGCAGGCGCGGCACCAGGTTCAGCAACGTACTCTTGCCTGCGCCCGTGGAACCGATGATCGCGGTGGTCTGGCCCGGCAGCGCCTCGAAGCTGATGTTGAACAGCACCGGGTCCTCGGCCCCGGGATAGCTGTACCCGACGTCGGTGAAGGTAAGCCGGCCGCCGTCGTACGCCAGGTCGCGTGCCCCCGGCGCGTCGGTGACCGAGGTGCGGGTATCCAGGACCTCGTAGATCCGTTCGGCGCATACGGCGGCGCGGGGCAGCATCATAATCATGAACATGGACATCATGACCGCCATGAGGATCTGCATGATGTAGGCGATAAAGGCCGTCAGGGCACCGATCTGCATCTGGCCGCCGTCTATGCGGAAGGCGCCGAACCAGATCACCGCCACGGTGGCGAGGTTGGCCACGAGCATGGCGGCGGGGAACAGCAGGGCAAGCAGCTGGCTGACCCGCAGCTGCGTGTCGGTGAGGTTGCTGTTGGCCCGGTCGAAGCGCCCTTCCTCCGAGCGCTCGCGGATAAAGGCCCGGATCACCGCAATGCCCATGATCTGCTCGCGCAGCACGGAGTTCACCCGGTCAATCTGCTTCTGGGCCCGGCGGAACAGGGGAACCAGCCGGCGCAGCACCAACCCGATCACCACAAACAGGGCCGGGAGGATCAGCAGCAGGATCCCGGAGAGCGGGATGTCCTGGTTCAGGGCAAGCAGGACCCCGCCCACCCCCATGATGGGCGCCGACACCATCATGGTGAATGTCATCAGCAGGGTCATTTGGACCTGCTGGACGTCATTGGTGGTGCGGGTGATCAGCGAGGGCGGACCAAACAGGCCCACTTCACGGGAGGAGAAGGTCTCCACGTTGCTGAACAGTGCGGCGCGGAGGTTCCGCCCGGCACTCATGGCCACGCGGGAGGCCAGATAGGTCGCGGCAATGGAACACACCACCTGCCCCGCCGTGACGGCGAGCATCCAGCGCCCGACGCCGAGAATCACGCCGGTGTCACCGGTCACCACCCCGCGGTCAATGATGTCCGCGTTCAGGGTGGGAAGGTACAAGGTGGCGGCGGTCTGCAGCAGTTGCAGGAGAACGACGGCGGCCACCGCGCCTTTGTAGGGGGCGAGGTTCTGCCGGACCAGCCTCAGGAGCATCCTTGCAACTTACGCCCGTCCGCGGGCGTAGACAATAGCCCCGCCGGCCCGGGGCCGGGACCCCCTCCCCGGCTAGACTGACCGGATGGAAGATCTGCAGAACATCACCATCCGCAGCGTGTCCGTCGGCACCATGGACAACAACGTCTACCTGCTCACCGGCAAGGAATCCGGTGCCCAGGTGCTTATTGACGCGGCCGACGATTTCCCGGCCATCGAACACCTGCTGGCGGAGGGAGCCGCCGACGCCGCGGTGCCGGCCCGGCTGGAGCTGGTCATCACCACGCACAGCCACTGGGACCATGTGCGGGCGCTCGCGCCCACCGTTGCCGCAACGGGTGCCCGGACCGCGGCGGGAACCGAGGACATTCCCGACATTGAGGTGCCCACCGTGGTGGCCCTGAAGCACGGGGATGTCCGCCGTTTCCCCGATTTCGAGCTGGAAGCCATCAAGCTGCGCGGGCACACACCCGGCTCCGTGGCGCTGCTCTACCGGGACCCGGCCGGGCCGGCGCACCTGTTCACCGGGGATTCACTGTTCCCGGGAGGCGTCGGGAACACGCAGAAGGACCCGGAGCGGTTCGCGTCCCTGTGGAACGACGTATTCGAACGTATCTTCGAATACTTGCCCGACGACACCGTTGTGCATCCCGGTCACGGCGCCGGCACCACCCTCGGGGCGGAACGGCCGCACCTGCAGGAATGGAAGCAGCGCGGCTGGTAGCCGTCCGGTGCCGCGGCCGTTGACCCGGTTCCGCTGACGGTCCTACGCTCCTCGAGGGGGCCTTGCCGGACCGACTGGGAGCGTGCAGCCATGGCCAATCCACCGTCCTCCGATCCGCCGTCCCCCGGTGCACCGCACCCCGGTGCCGCCGCGCCCCGCGCGCCCGGGCAGATCGGCCTGATGGCCTGTGTGGCCTTCGGAGTCGGCACCACGGTGGGTGGCGGGGTGTTCACCCTCTCCGGCACGGCCGTCAACCTCGCGGGACCGGCTGCCGCGCTCAGCTACGTCCTTGCCGGTGTGGTCATGTTCCTGTGTGCACTGTCCTTCATAGTGGTCTCCACACGGGCACGGGACGGGGAATCCGGGTACGCACCCGTGGGGACCATCCTCGGGCCGTTCTGGCGGTTCGTGGTGATGTGGGCCTTCTACCTCAACGGCGCCACCATCATTGCCTATCTGGTCACCTCTTTCGGCGACTATTTCAGTGAATACTTCCTGCCCGCTTCCGGCGTCCTGGCGCTTGCCCTCGCCGCCACCGTGCTGGTGACGGCGCTGAACCTGGGTCCGACGTCGGTGGTCGCCCGGGCCGAGACATGGATTGTCGGCATCAAGCTGGCACTGCTGGTGCTGTTCGCCGCGTGGGGCCTGGCCGAACTGCGGCCCTCGGACCTGGACCGGCCGCTGCCCTCCGGAACCGGCGGGGTGTTCTCCGCTGCGGCGCTCCTGTTCACCGCCTACACCGGCTTCAACGTGATCACGAACATGGCCGGGTCGGTGAAGAACCCGCGCAAGACCGTCCCGCGGGCCATCATGCTCACCATCCTGGTTTCCGCGGTGGTCTACCTGGGCACGGTGCTGGCCATGACCGCCAGCGGCATCACCTCCTTCTCCGCCACCGGCGTCTCCCAGGCCGCGGAAACCGTCATGGGCCGCTGGGGCGGGCTGCTGGTGGCGTTTGCCGCCTGCCTGTCCACCCTCTCCGGAGCCAACGCCAATGTCCTCGGCGCCTCGGAGATCATGCTGCGGATGGTGGCCCGCGGCGACGTCCCGCCGGCCCTGGGGCGGCATACCGGCCACGGCCACCCCTACGTCAGCGTGCTGCTGCTGGGTGCCATCACCGTGTTGCTGGTTCTCCTGCGCGACACCACCTTTGTGGTGTCGGTGGCCAACGTGGCCGCGATCATTGCCATGATCGTGGTCAGTGTCGCAGCGGCTGTGCTGGGCTTCCGGAAATGGCCCGGGGAGGGTGCGCGGCTGCCGCTGGGGCCGGTGATCCCCGTGCTGGCCGTGCTGGCGGCGGGCAGCCAGCTGCCGTCCCTGGCCCCGTCCGCCCTGGTCACCGGCTTCTTCCTGACGGGCTTCGGCGCCGCACTGTACTTTTCCCGCCTGTATACGCGCGGCGGGGCCGGAACGCAGGGGCACGCCAACGCGCAGATCGACACGCTCAACACGCCCCTGATGAAGGCGGCGCGGACCGGGAGCGGGACAGTGCCGGGTGCGGGCCGTGCCCGGAGCTACCGCAGCCGCCGGGTTCCGCCCGAGACCTGAGCAGTGTCCGGTTTCCGGGCGACCATAAACAGCCGGCGGAACGGAAGCACCGTCCCCCAGGGCCGGCGCGGATAGGCCTCGCGCAGCAGCTGTGCATACCGGCCCTCGAACCGGGCATAGTCCTCCGGGGCCAGGGCCGCGATCACCGGGCGCAGCGCCGTGCTGCGCACCCAGTCCAGCACCGCATCCTCTCCGGGCAGGACCTGCTGGTAACTGGTCTCCCACACATCGGCGGCCAGGCCCGCGTCAGCGAAAAGCCCCAGATAACCAACCGGCTCATCCACGGCACCGGCATGGCGGAGCACATCGCCCAGCTGTGCAGCCCACTCGGCGCTCGCCGCCAGCTCCCGCATCAGCACGTGGGAAGGGGCGGTGAAGTTGCCCGGCACCTGCACCGCCAGCCAGGCGCCGTCGTCGAGCTGCCTGGACCACCGGCGCAGCAGGTCCCGGTGCTCCGGCACCCACTGCAGTGCGGCGTTGGAGACCACCACGTCAGTGCCGGGGGCAGGCTCCCAGTCCTCAATCCGTCCGGGTACGAAGTCCAGGTTGGGCGGTGCCCCCTCCAGGCCGCGGGCCTGGTCAATCATGTCGGGCGAGGAGTCCACGCCCGTGACCTGCGCGTCCGGCCAGCGGGCGGCGAGCGCTGCCGTGAGGGTGCCCGTACCGCAGCCGAGATCCACCACCCGCCGCGGCGCCCGGGCCCCGATCCGGGCAGTGAGGTCGAAGAACGGCCGGTCGCGGTGCGAGGAGAACTGCGCGTACTTTTCCGGGTCCCATTTCATGCGGCCGATCCTACCGGCGCCTCCGGCCGGGCCCGCGCTCCTTCGCGCACGGCGCGGACCGATAGTCTGGTAAGGACATGAAACTTCTTGAGCAGCTGCCCTCCCCGGATTCCGCCACCCGCACCGTCGACCCAGACGAGACCTACACCTCCTTCCTGGAGTGGGTCGAGAGCCGGGGCATGTCGCTGTACCCGGCGCAGGACGAGGCCGTGATGGAACTGGTGACCGGGAACAACGTCATCCTTGCCACCCCCACCGGCTCCGGCAAGTCCATGGTGGCCATCGCCGCGCACTTCCACGCGATGGCCCACGATGAGCGCAGCTACTACACCGCCCCCATCAAGGCACTGGTGTCGGAGAAGTTCTTTGCCCTGTGCGAGATTTTCGGTGCGGAGAACGTCGGAATGGTCACCGGTGACTCCTCGGTGAACAAGGACGCCCCGATTATCTGCTGCACTGCGGAGATCCTGGCCAACATCGCCCTGCGGGAAGGCCCGGACGCGGACCTGGGCACCGTCATCATGGACGAGTTCCACTTCTACTCCGATCCGCAGCGCGGCTGGGCCTGGCAGGTTCCGCTGCTGGAACTGCCGCAGGCACAGTTCCTGCTGATGTCCGCCACCCTGGGCGACATGACCCGTATCGCCAACGAACTCAGTGAACTCACCAACCGGGACACTGTCACGGTCTCCTCCGTGCAGCGTCCGATCCCGCTGCACTACTACTACGTGGAGACCCCGGTGCAGGAGTCCCTCGAGGAACTGCTGGCTACCAAGCAGGTGCCGGTGTACGTAGTGCACTTCTCCCAGATCGAGGCTATTGACCGGGCCCAGGCGCTCATGAGCATCAACGTGTGCACCCGGGAGGAAAAAGACCGGATTGCCGAGCTGATCGCGGGATTCCGGTTTGCCCCCGGTTTCGGCAAGACCCTGAACCGGCTGGTGCGGCACGGGATCGGCGTGCACCACGCCGGCATGCTGCCCAAATACCGCCGCCTGGTGGAACAGCTGGCTCAGGCCGGCCTGCTGAAGGTCATCTGCGGCACCGACACCCTTGGCGTGGGCATCAACGTGCCCATCCGCACGGTGCTCATCACCGCGTTGTCCAAGTACGACGGCACCCGCACCCGGCCGCTGAAGGTCCGCGAGTTCCACCAGATTGCCGGCCGTGCAGGCCGGGCGGGGTATGACACCGCCGGCACCGTGGTGGTGCAGGCGCCGGAGCACGTCATCGAGAACGTCAAGGCCATGGCCAAGGCACAGGCCAAATTCGGCGACGACCAGAAGAAGCTGCGGCAGGTGGTGAAGAAGAAGCCGCAGGCCGGTTTTGTCTCCTGGGGCAAGCCGACCTTCGAGAAGCTGGTGGACGGCACCCCGGAGCCGCTGACCTCCAGCTTCAACATCACCCACTCCATGCTGCTGAACCTGCTCGAACGCCCGGGCGATCCCTTTGCGGCTGCCAAGCGCCTGCTGACCCACAACCATGAGACGCGGGCCTCGCAGCTGGCACTGATGAAAAAGGCCCTCAGCATTTACCGCGAGCTGAAGACCGCCGGCATTGTGGAGGTGCTGCCGAAGCCGGATGCCGACGGGCGAACGGTCCGGCTGAAGGTGCACCTGCAGCCCAACTTCGCCCTGAACCAGCCGCTGTCCCCCTTCGCCATGGCCTCCCTGGAGATCCTGGACCCGGACAGTCCTTCCTATGCGCTGGACGTGGTCTCCGTGATCGAATCGATCATGGAAAAGCCCCGGCAGGTCCTGTCCGCCCAGGAGAAAAAGGCCCGCGGCGAAGCGGTTGCGGCCATGAAGTCCCAGGGCATCGAGTACGACGAGCGCATGGCCCTGCTCGAGGAGGTCACCTACCCGCAGCCGCTGGCCGAACTCCTGGAGCAGTCCTTCGAGGTCTACCGCTCCGGTGCGCCGTGGCTGGGCGAGTTCGAGCTCAGCCCCAAGTCCGTGGTCCGGGACATGTACGAGCGGGCCATGAGCTTCGGCGAGTACGTGCAGTTCTACTCGCTGGCCCGCTCCGAGGGCGTGCTGCTGCGCTACCTTTCGGACACGTACAAGGCCCTGCTGCACACCGTCCCGCCGGAACGGCTGCGCGAGGACCTCGAGGACATCATCGAATGGCTGGGCGAAATGGTCCGCCAGACCGACTCGTCGCTGCTGGATGAATGGGAGGAACTGACCTCCGGAGTCAACCCGGACGCTACCGACGAACCCGTCCTTCCGCCGGTCCCGGACCGCCTCACCGCCAATATCCGGGCTTTCCGGGTCATGGTGCGCAACGAGATGTTTGCCCGCGTCAGGCTCTTCGCGGACGAGGACGATGCAGCGCTCGGAGAGCTCGACGGCGACGCCGGCTGGGACGCGGACCGCTGGGCAGACGTGCTGGATGCCTACTTCGAGGAGCACGACGACATCGACGACGGTCCCGCGGGCCGCGGACCGGACCTGCTCATCATCAAGGAGGTTCCCGGCAAGTGGGAGGTGCGGCAGATCTTCAAGGACCCCGCCGGCCACCTGGACTGGGGGATCTCCGCAGAGGTGGACCTCGCGGCGTCGGACGAGGCCGGCAGTCCCGTCATCAAGGTGATACACGCCGGGCGGCTGGATTAGGCTGGACCGCATGCAGATCCGTCCCGCGCGCAGAGAAGATGTCCCCGTCATCCTGGAGCTGATCCACGACCTGGCGATCTATGAAAAAGAGCCGCACGCCGTGAAGAACACGGTCGAGGCCCTGGAGCGGAACCTCTTCGGGGAGCATCCGGCCATCTTCGCCCACGTGGCCGTGGAGCAGGGCACGGTGCAGGGCTTCGCCCTGTGGTTCCTGAACTACTCCACCTGGGAAGGCGTGCACGGCATCTACCTGGAGGACCTATACGTCCGCCCGGAGGCCCGTGCCAAAGGCATCGGCAAGGCCCTGCTGCGCACCTTGGCTCAGATCGCCGTGGAGCGCGGCTACGCCCGGGTGGAATGGTGCGTGCTGAACTGGAACGATCCCTCGATCCGTTTCTACAAGTCCCTGGGCGCGGAACCGCTGGACGACTGGACCACGTTCCGGCTGACCGGCGACGCACTCGGGTCCTTCGGCGCATGAGCACGCCCGTCCCCCATACCGCCTCCCGTCCCTACCGGGTGCGGGGCATGAACGTCACCGACCACCGCTTCACCGTGCCGCTGGACCATGCCGCGCCGGAGGGGGAAACCCTCACGGTCTTCGCGCGCGAGTATTCCGATGCCTCCCTTTCCCCGGCCCGTGTCCGCGACCTGCCCTGGCTGCTTTACCTGCAGGGCGGCCCCGGCGGCAAGGGCAACCGGCTGCTGCAGTTCGGCGGCTGGACCAAGGCGGCCTCTCGGCACTTCCGCATCCTGATGCTGGACCAGCGGGGCACCGGGCTGTCCACCCCGGCCGACCGGAAAACCCTTCCCCTGCGCGGCAACGCCGCCGCCCAGGCGCAGTACCTGAGCCATTTCCGCGCCGACTCCATCGTGGCCGACGCGGAGCTGATCCGGCGGACGCTGGGGTCCGGCCCATGGAGCACCTACGGGCAGAGCTACGGCGGGTTCTGCACCCTGACCTACCTCTCCCTCGCGCCCGAAGGGCTGAAGGAGAGCCTCATCACCGGCGGCCTCGCCCCGCTGACCGGCCCCGCGGACCGGGTATACCAGGCGACCTTCCGCCGGGTTGCTGCCCGCAACGCCGAATACTTTGCCCGGTACCCCGAAGACCGGGAAACCACGACCAGGATCGCCCGGCACCTGAAAGACGTCCCCGAGTACCTGCCCTCGGGGGAACGCCTGAGTGTGCAGCGTTTCCAGATGGCCGGGTCCTATCTGGGCGGCAATACCCGCGTGGACGGGCTGCACCATCTGCTGCAGGAAGCGTTCGTGCCCACGCCGGACGGCGACCGGCTGTCGGATGCCTTCCTGGAGCAGGTGCACGGGTTGGTCAGCCGGGCGGCGAATCCGCTCTACGCGGTGATGCACGAGTCGATTTACGGCCAGGGGCAGGCCACGGACTGGGCCGCATGGCGGGTGCTGCAGGATTTCCCGGAGTTCGAGCCGACGGCGGAGGAACCGCTGTTCACCGGTGAAATGGTGTACCCGTGGTACTTCGACGAGGACCCGGCGCTGGTTCCGCTGAAGGAAACCGCCGAACTGCTGGCCCGGAAATCCGACTGGAGTCCGCTGTATGACACGGATCGGCTGGCGGGGAACACTGTGCCCGTGGCAGCGGCCGTCTACTCCAACGACATATACGTGGACCGGGACCTGTCCCTGGAAACAGCCGCCGCCGTGAACGGACTGCAGGTTTGGGAAAGCGCCGACTTCCACCATGACGGCATTGCCGACGACGGCGAGGCCATCTTCAACCGCCTGCTGGACATGGTCCGGCGCGCCGACGGGTAAATCTGGAGAGAAAGGCAGGTCCCCGGTGCGCCGGCGACCTGCCTTTCCCTGTAAAACCACCCGTTGCCTTGCGGCCGCTACAGCGGACGGTCAGCGAGCTTGCGGACCCATTCCGGAGTGGGCTTGCCCAGCTTGCGGTCGGTGGTGAGCCGGAGCCGTGCGGCCCGGATCTGCACCCGTTCGCGGTCCCGGTCCCGGTCAGCCTGATCGGCAGCCGCCTTACCTCCGCGTGCCAGCGGCAGTGCTGCTGTTGTCATCGTCAGCCTCCTCCGTTCCGGGTGCGCTTGTGATGTTTTCATTCTGGCCCATATCACCGGCCGAGTCCACTATCGCGGTCAGCGGGCGGGCCCACGCAATGCTGATGATAGCCGCTTCCTCGGTTCCGGCAAGGTCGCTCTGGGCCAGCAGGTCCAGGACACCCAACCCGGTTTCCTGCCGCCGGGGATCGTCCGACAGGGAAGCCTCGATAGCCCACTGTGCGCGGGCCCACCACTCCGAACGTTGATCTGCCTTGCGGCGCTGCTCCAGCGTTTTCCAGCCGATGAGAAAGGTCAGGGCGCCGGCCAGCAGGACCGCCAAGGGACCCAGCGCCGCGACGATTTCCCACCAGGAAGTGGTCTCCGGGAGCGCCGGCGGAACCGGCGGGGACGTTGACTGCATACCCCCACCGTAGCCCCGGTGTCCGACATTTCGCCGCTCACCGGACCCCCAACGGCCCCGGCGCGGCACGCCAGGGCTGTTGCCCGCTGTCCGCCTAGGCGTGCCCGGCTGACTGCATCTGGCGCAGTTCCTTCTTCAGGTCCCCCACCTCGTCGCGCAGCCGGGCGGCCAGCTCGAACTGCAGTTCGGCTGCGGCCGCATGCATCTGCTCGGTCATGGAAGCGATCAGCCCGGTCAGGTCCTCGGCCGGCGCGGCCGCCAGGCCGTCCTTGCGCACGGTCTTGCCCTTGCCCTTGGACTTCTTCTTTGCCGCTTCTTCCAGCAGGGCCTTGGTGTCGGCGTCCTCGCGGGCCAGCTGGTCCGTGATGTCCGCGATCCGCTTGCGCAGCGGCTGCGGGTCCACGCCGTGTTCCTTGTTGTAGGCAATCTGGATATCCCGGCGGCGGTTCGTTTCATCGATGGCCTGCGCCATGGAGTCGGTGATCCGGTCCGCGTACATATGCACCTCGCCGGACACGTTGCGGGCGGCACGGCCGATGGTCTGGATCAGCGACGTGGAGGAACGCAGGAAGCCTTCCTTGTCCGCGTCCAGGATGCTCACCAGGGACACTTCGGGCAGGTCCAGGCCCTCACGCAGCAGGTTGATACCCACCAGCACGTCGAAGGTACCCATCCGCAGCTCGCGCAGCAGTTCGACGCGGCGCAGGGTATCGACGTCGGAGTGCAGGTACTCCACCTTCACCCCGTGCTCCAGCAGGTAGCCGGTGAGGTCCTCCGCCATGCGCTTCGTCAGCGTGGTGACCAGGACGCGCTCGTCCCGCTCGGTGCGGGTGCGGATCTCCCCCAGCAGGTCATCGATCTGGCCCTTGCTGGGCTTGACCACCACCTGCGGATCCACCAGGCCGGTGGGACGGATGATCTGCTCCACGAACCCGTCCGCCTTGGACAGCTCGTACTTGCCCGGGGTGGCGGACATGTACACGGTCTGGCCGATGCGCTCGAGGAATTCGTCCCACTTCAGCGGACGGTTGTCCATGGCGGAGGGCAGCCGGAAGCCGTGGTCCACCAGGGTCCGCTTGCGGGACATGTCGCCCTCGTACATGGCGCCGATCTGCGGGATGGTGACGTGGGATTCATCCACCACGAGCAGGAAATCGTCGGGGAAGTAGTCCAGCAGGCAGTGCGGAGCGGTACCGGGACCGCGGCCGTCAATGTGCCGGGAATAGTTCTCGATGCCGTTGCAGAAGCCCATCTGCTGCATCATTTCCAGGTCATAGGTGGTCCGCATGCGCAGCCGCTGCGCCTCCACCAGCTTGTTCTGCGATTCGAGTTCCTTCAGCCGCACCTGCAGCTCGTCCTCGATGTGGCGGATGGCGCGCTGCATCCGGTCCTCGCCGGCCACATAGTGCGACGCCGGGAAGACATACATTTCCTCCTCTTCGCGGATCACGTCGCCGGTGAGCGGATGCAGGGTGTAGATGTTCTCCACCTCGTCGCCGAAGAACTCGATCCGCAGCGCCGTTTCCTCATACATCGGGATGATCTCCACGGTGTCCCCGCGTACCCGGAAGGTGCCGCGGTGGAAGTCCATGTCATTGCGGACGTACTGCATGGACACGAATTTCCTCAGCAGGTCGTCGCGGTTCATCTGCTGGCCGCGCCGGAGGGTGACCATGCCCTCGATGTACTCTTCGGGCGTGCCCAAACCGTAGATGCAGGACACCGTGGCCACCACGATGACGTCGCGCCGGGTCAGCAGCGCGTTGGTGGCCGAGTGCCGCAGCCGTTCCACTTCCTCGTTGATCGAGGAGTCCTTTTCAATAAAGGTGTCCGTCTGCGGAACGTACGCTTCGGGCTGGTAGTAGTCGTAGTAGGAGACGAAGTACTCCACCGCGTTGTTGGGCAGCAGTTCCCGGAATTCGTTGGCCAGCTGCGCGGCCAGGGTCTTGTTCTGCACCATCACCAGCGTGGGGCGCTGGACCTGCTCCACCAGCCAGGCGGCCGTGGCGCTTTTGCCGGTGCCCGTGGCACCCAGCAGGACCACGTCCTTTTCACCGGCGTTGATCCGTTCGGCCAGTTCCTTGATGGCGGTGGGCTGGTCGCCGGCGGGCTTATATTCACTGACTACCTCAAAGGGCGCCACAACTCTCTTGATGTCCTGCGCAAGACTCATGCCTACAAAACTACTCCGCCCTGCGGACAGCCGCTGTCCGCTTTGCTACGGGCTGAACCTCAGGCTCCGGACGGGCGGCTTTCCCCGTGCGCGGCCCGGTTCAGGGGTACCAGCCGGGTGTTCCAGAGCCGCCGGACCGCGGCCACCAGCTCCTCCGGGCTTCCTGTGTTGTGCAGGACGGCGTCCGCTGCCGCGGCCCGCTCTTCGGGTGTGGCCTGGGCCGCTATCCGTGCCCGCGCGGCGTCGGGCTCCATTCCCCGCAGCTGCACCATCCGGTCCAGGCGGACGTCTTCGGGGGCCTCGACCACCAGCACAAAATCGAAGCTGGCCGCCTGCCCGGTTTCCACCAGGAGCGGGATGTCCTGCACCAGGATCGCATCCCGGGGCGCTTCGGCGGCCAACTGCGCAGCCCGGGCACGCACCAGCGGATGGATGATCCCGTTGAGGCGGATGCGGCGGTCCTCGTCGCCGAACACCACGGACGCCAGCTTGGGCCGGTCCAGGCTGCCGTCGGCGGCGAGGATATCCGGGCCGAACGCCTCCACGACGGCGGCCAGGCCCTCGGAACCGGGGGCGACGACCTCGCGGGCGAGGGCATCGGCGTCGATCAGCACGGCGCCGCAGTCGACGAGAGTGCGGGCCACCAGCGATTTTCCGGCGGCGATGCCGCCCGTGAGTCCTACCTTGAGCATGGTCCCCAGCCTACCGCCGCCTTCTGACCGCGGACGCCGGGCGGTACCGGTGCGCCCACTAGACTGGAGGGGTGAGTGACATCGACGCGGCGGCCGGGCGCTACACCACCATCGCCGGGGAGCACCGCACCGAGCTGGAGATCAAACGCTCACGCTTTATCACCGTGCTCCGGCGTACCGGTACCGAGGAGGAAGCCCGGAGCCTGCTCGCCGGGCTGCGCCGGGAATTCCATGACGCCCGGCACCACTGCAGCGCCTTTGTGCTGGGTCCGGCCCGGGAAGTGCAGCGCTCCAACGACGACGGCGAACCCTCCGGGACCGCCGGCCTGCCCATGCTGGAGGCGCTCACGAAACGGGAGACCTTCGACGGCGCAACCGACCTGAGCGACATCACCGCGGTGACGGTGCGGTACTTCGGCGGCATCCTGCTGGGTGCGGGCGGGCTGGTACGCGCATATTCCGAGTCGGTGTCCTCCGCATTGGACACGGCTCCCCTGCTGCGGCGCCGCCGGATGCGGCTGTATGCCGTGCCGGCCGGCCATGCCGATGCCGGACGGATCGAAAACGAACTCCGCAGCGCCGGCTTCACCGTCACCGGTACCGACTACGGCCCCGCCGGCGCCAGCATAGGGGTGGCCCTACCGGATGTCCCGGGCAGCGGCGATGGATTCCGGGACCGGCTGGCAGCGGTGACCGCAGGGGGCAGCACCCCCGAACCCCTGGCTACAGAATGGATCGACCTGTGACGCAGTACCCCCGCCTCGAGGATTCGGGATTCTCCTTCGAGAACCTGAGCCGCCGGCCGGACGTTGAAGCGGACAACCTGCAGGCCCACGATGCAGCCGACCGGCTGCTGCTGGACACGGCGGCTGAACAGCTGCAGGCGGGCTCCGGCGGCGTCGTCGTCATCGGGGACGCCTACGGTGCCCTGACGCTGGGGGCGGCGGCGCTGTACGGGGCGCGCGACATCCGCGTCCACCAGGACCCCCTTTCCGGAGAACTGGCCCTGCACCGTAACGCCGACGCTGCCGGACTTGCCGGGACCTACCGCTCGATGGCGCTGGGACCGGATCTGCTGGCCGGCGCCCGCACCGTGCTGCTGCGCCTCCCCCGGTCCCTGGACGCGCTGGAGGAGGTCACCGCACTGATTGCGGCCCATGCAGGCCCGGACGTGAGGGTGTTCGCCGGCGGGCGGGTCAAGCACATGACCAAGGCAATGAACGACGTGCTCGGACGCTGGTTCGGTTCCGTCACTGCCGGACTGGCCCGGCAGAAGTCGCGGGTCCTCACCGCCGCGGACCCGCTGGCCGCAGCCCAGCAGCCGGCAAACCGGTTCCCGCTGGCCCAACGGCACGACGTCGGCCTGCCCGCTCCCCTGGAACTGCGGGCCTTCGGTGCGGCGTTTGCCGGGGCGTCGCTGGATATCGGCACGCGGTTCCTGCTCCCGAATCTTGCCGGTGCCCGGGACGCTCAACATGCCATCGATCTCGGATGCGGTACCGGGCCCATTGCCGCGTATCTCGCGCTGACCCGTCCGGCCCTGCAGGTCACCGCCACCGACCAGTCTGCGTCCGCAGTGGCATCGGCATCCATGACCATGGCGGCCAACGGCGTAGCGGACCGGGTGGAGGTACGCCGGGACGATGCCCTTGCCGGCCTCCCGAACGCATCCACGCAGCTGATTGTCCTGAATCCGCCATTCCATATTGGTGCCAGCGTGCATGCCGGCATTGCCCTGAAGCTCTTTGCGGACGCGGGACGGGTCCTGGAGCCAGGCGGGGAACTGTGGACGGTATGGAACAGCCATCTGGCCTACAAGCCCGCCCTGAACCGGCTGGTGGGGCTGACGCGCGAGGTGGCACGGAACCCGAAGTTTACGGTAACTGTCAGCACGAGGCGCCCCGCCTGAACTGCCCTGGCCGGATCCCTGCGGGTTGGCGAGGGAACCGGTCAGCTGAACAAGGAACCGGTCATGGGGAAGGCCATTTCCGGGCCCAGCCACAGGAGGAAAACCAACAGCCATCCGGCGATGAACACCGTGAACCAGGAGAGGGACGCTGTTGGATGTTTGTGAAGTACGCCGTAACCGGCCCACGCGATAATCAGCGCGACAAGGGGCCCGGGAAATAGCAGGACGAGGATCAGCACGTACTTCTCGTACACGCCGGGCGGATAGGAGGTGCCCTGCGACATCCCCAGGTTGATAAAAAGAACGAAGGCAACAAGCGTGCTGTAGCACCCTAGTACGAAGGTGGCCACGGACCCGCCGACCAGCACCGGCTTTTCCGCCCTTGACCGCGGTGGCTTGCCCCCGGCTGCGTAGTCCGGCGGTGGCTGAGGAGGACCGTACCAGCCCTGCTGCTGCGGGAACTGACCCGGCTCCGCGAACGGACCTGGCTGCGCGAACGGACCCCGGCTGCGGATACTGCTGCGCCGGCCGTGGATACTGCGCCGGCGTTTGCGGACCCAGGGACGTGTTCTGCGCCGGTCCCTGTGCTGGATAAAGGCCCTGCGCTGGATTCAAGCCCTGCGGCGGGTACGGCTGTGGCTGTCCTGCCCCCTGCACGGGCTGAGACTGCTGCCCGGGTAGTTGATGGTCCGGCATGATTCCCCCTGATCGGCCTCGGTGGCCACAGACTACCGCAAGCGGGGCGGCTGCCGGGGGAACCCGGGGGTACCGGCAAGCTGGACTCCCCCGGCGCACGATGCCCGGACCGGACCGTGAGTGAGAGAGCGCTCTCTTGACAGTGCTGCAAGTCACACCTAGGCTCTCACGAAGACCAGAGAGCGCTCTCTCACCGGTCCATGAAGGCGGGTCTGATGCCAGGATGGCTTCAGGCTCCACCTCACCAGATTCCAACGCACCAGATTCCAACGCACCGGGTTCCACCGAACCAGGTTCCAATGCACCAGACGTTCCACCGCATGTTCCACCCCGACGGATCAGCCCGGCTCAGCTCAAGGCACGGTCCACGCATCCCCCCGTTTGACCCACACACAAAGGAGTGACCGTGAAGAACTTTAAGAACCGGGCAGGAGCAGTGGCCGGCGCCGCCGTGCTGGCCCTTCTCGCCGCAGGTTGCGGCGGCGGCGACAGCCAGGCGGGAACCGCGGAGGATCCCCTGGAAATCTCCATCACCACATTCGGCACCTTCGGCTACGACGATCTCTACGCGGAATACGAAGAAGCCAACCCCGGCATCAAGATCCGTGCCAACAACATTGACCGCGGCGCCAATGCCCAGACCGACCTCTTCACCAAACTGGCCGCAGGCTCCGGCGTCAGCGACGTCGTGGCCATTGAGGAAGGCTGGCTCGGTGCCGTGATGGAGGTGTCCGACGAGTTCGTGGACCTGAACGACTACGGCGCCGAGGACATCAAGGACAACTGGGTCGACTGGAAATACCAGCAGGGCACGGATGCCGACGGCCGCGTGATCGGCTACGGCACGGACATCGGTCCGCAGGGGCTTTGCTACAACGGGAAACTGTTTGAGGCAGCGGGCCTGCCCAGCGACCGGGAGGCCGTAGCCGAGCTCTTCGGCGGCGACGACGCCACTTGGGACCGCTACTTCGAGCTCGGAAACCAGTACTTCGAGAAGACCGGACTTCCCTGGTACGACCAGTCCGGCTTTGTCTGGAACTCCATGGTGAACCAGATGGAAGAGGGGTACTACACCAAGGACGGCGAACTGAACATCGAAGACAACGCCGCCATGAAGGAACAGTTCATGCAGCTTGCTGCCGGAACGGAAGCCGGGCTTTCCGCCAACGAAAAGAAGTGGGACTGGGGCAAGGGGCGTTCCTTCACTGACGGTTCCTTCGCCACCTTCGTTTGCCCGGGCTGGATGCTGGGTACCATTCAGGAGCAGCTCGAATCCGCCGGCAGCGGCGAGGATTCCGGCTGGGATTTCGCAGATGTCTTCCCGGGCGGTGCCTCGAACTGGGGCGGCGCCTTCCTGTCAGTCTCGCAGGAGTCCGAACACAAGGAAGAAGCGGCAAAACTGGCCGCCTGGCTCACGGCACCGGAGCAGCAGGTCAAGCAGTCCGCAGCGGCCAACAACTTCCCCAGCACCCTGGACGCCCAGAAGCAGCTGGCTGAAGACGCCACTCCCAACCCGGTGTTCAACGACGCCCCCACCGGAGCAATCCTGGCCTCCCGCGCTGAAGGCGTGAAGGCGCAGTTCAAGGGCCCGGACGACTCGGTCATCCAGGAGAAGGTCTTCGGAGCTGCCCTGACACAGCTTGATGCAGGCAGCATGGACGGCGAAGGCGCCTGGAACGAGGCAATCAAACTCCTTAACGAGCAGGTCGTGGAAGACTAGCTCCCCGTTGGGGCCTCCGGGAGACCGGAGGCCCCCGCATGGACTGTGAGAATCAAATGACCGCAACCCTCAAGCCGCCCGCGTCCGCAGCGCCGGTGACCAAACCGCGACCGTCTTTCCGGCAGCGTTTGAATGTCTGGGATTTCAAAGCATCCCCCTATCTCTACATTTCCCCTTTCTTCATCCTTTTCGCGCTCGTGGGCCTGTTCCCGCTGGTCTACACGTTCTACGTGTCCCTTTATGACTGGCACCTGCTGAAAGGCCAGGGAGAGTTCGTCGGCCTGGGCAACTTCGCCAACGTCCTGGCTGACCGCTTCTTCTGGAATTCGCTCTTCAACACCATGAGCATCTTCCTGCTTTCGGCGATCCCGCAGCTGGCCGGAGCGCTGCTGATTGCCGCCGTGCTGGACCAGAACATCCGCGCCAGGACCTTCTGGCGGATGAGTGTCCTGGTCCCCTACGTGGTGACGCCGGTCGCCGTGGCCCTGATCTTCACGAACATGTTCGGTGAGGAGTACGGACTCATCAACAGCGTCCTGGGCAACTTCGGGATCGACCCCATCATGTGGCGGACCGAGACCTTCCCGAGCCACGTGGCCGTAGCGAGCATGGTCAACTGGCGGTGGACCGGCTACAACGCGCTGATCCTCCTGGCTGCCATGCAGTCGGTGCCGCGCGAAATCTACGAGTCGGCAGCCCTCGATGGCGCCGGTGCGGTCCGCCGGTTCTTCAGCATCACCCTCCCGAGCATCCGGCCCACCATGATCTTCGTGGTGATCACCTCCACCATCGGCGGCCTGCAGATCTTCACGGAACCCCGGCTCCTGGATCCGACGGACGCCGGCGGCGCCCAGCGGCAGTTCCAGACCACGGTCCTCTATCTCTGGGAAATGGGTTTCCAGCGCAAGGACTTCGGCGAGGCATCGGCCATCGCCTGGCTGCTGTTCCTGCTGATTATTGTCATCGGAGTCATCAACCTGGCCCTGTCCAGGCGGATAGCCTCCTCGGACGGCAAACGGTCCCGCGGCCGCGCCGCCGTGAAAGGGATGAAAAAGTGAGTGTCATCGAGCGCAAGGGCAAGCCGGGCCGCATCGCAGTCCCGGCCCGGCAGGGGCCGGCCCGACGCGGCCCGGGCCTGCGGAACCGCGTCTTCGGAAACGGGCTGCGCCCCGGTTTCCTGACCTACGGGCTGCTGCTGGCCTTCTTCCTGGGATCCGCCTATCCCTTGTGGTGGTCCGCAGTGGTAGGCAGCCGGTCCAACGAAGCCGTCGGGCTGACGTATCCGCCGCTGCTGCCGGGCGGCAACTTCTGGACGAACGCTGCTGAGGTGCTGGACACCATTCCGTTCTGGACCGCGTTGTGGAACAGCATCCTGATCTCGAGCATCATTACCGTCTCCGTCGTCATCTTCTCCACCCTCGCCGGCTACGCCTTCGCCAAGCTGCGGTTCCGCGGCAACGGCGCGTTGATGATCGCCGTCGTGGCCACCATGGCCATCCCCACCCAGCTGGGCATCATTCCGCTCTTCATGGTGATGCGGGAATTCGGGTGGACCGGTGAAATCGGCGCCGTCATTGTTCCCACCCTGGTCACGGCCTTCGGCGTGTTCTTTATGCGGCAGTACCTGGTGGACGTGATCCCCGACGAACTCATCGAATCGGCCCGCATGGACGGCGCCAACATGATCCGGACCTTCTGGCATGTGGCGCTGCCCGCGGCCAGGCCGGCCATGGCCATCCTGAGCCTGTTCACCTTTATGTCCGCCTGGACGGACTTTCTATGGCCGATGCTGGTCCTCGACGCCGGTAATCCGACCCTCCAAACGGCACTCAGCCAGCTTCAGTCGTCCCGCTACGTGGACTACGCCGTTGTCCTGGCCGGTGCCGTGCTGGCCACCATTCCCCTGCTCATCCTCTTTGTGCTGGCAGGAAAACAACTTATATCCGGAATCATGCAGGGAGCAGTGAAGGGCTAATGACGAACAACACCCCCGAGTGGAACAACTTCCCGGCCGGATTCATCTGGGGATCGGCCACCGCGGCTGCCCAGGTGGAAGGTGCAGCGCACCAGGACGGGAAGGAAGACTCCGTCTGGGACGCATTTGCCGCAACGCCCGGCAACGTCAGGAACGGCGATACACCCGCCGTCGCCGTGGACCATTACCACCGGATGCCGCAGGACGTGGCCCTGATGAAGGATCTCGGGCTGGACTCCTACCGGTTCTCCACCAGCTGGGCACGGGTGCGTCCCGGCGGACGCAGCGTCAACCGGCAGGGGCTGGATTTCTATTCGCGCCTGGTGGATGAACTGCTCGAGGCCGGAATCCTGCCGTGGCTCACCCTCTACCACTGGGACCTCCCGCAGGCGCTGGAAGAAAGCGGCGGATGGACCAACCGGGACACCGCCTACCGTTTTGTTGAATATGCCCGGGACGTCTACGCGGAGTTGGGTGACAGGGTGGCGCACTGGACCACGTTCAACGAGCCCTTCTGCTCCTCGCTGCTGGGCTACGGATCCGGAGCACATGCACCCGGCAGGCAGGATCCGCGCGCCGCGGTGGCCGCGGTGCACCACCAACACCTTGCCCACGGCATGGCGGCTGCCGAGCTGCGCAGCCTGGGCGCCGAGCAGGTGGGCATCACCCTGAACCTCAGCAATTCGATACCCCGCGACCCGGCGGATCCGGTTGACCGGGAAGCAGCCCGGTTGTTCGACTCGCTGCAGAACCGGATCTTCCTGGACCCGATTCTCCGCGGCGCCTATCCCGAGGATTCACTCCGGGATCTGGAGCCCTTCGGGCTGCATGAGCTCATCCTTCCCGGCGACATGCAGATCATCGGGGCGCCCATCGATTTCCTGGGCGTCAACCACTACCACGACGACCAGATCAGCGGGCATCCCGACACCAGCGGGTCGGACGGACACGGCGGGGGTGCCGGCCGCCCCACGGCCTCACCCTGGATCGGTGCGGAGCACATCACGTTCCCCAGCCGGGGCCTGCCACGGACGGGAATGGACTGGGAGGTTAACCCGGACGGGCTGCGCCACCTGCTGGTGCGGCTGGGCGAGGAGTATCCGCAGCTGCCGCCGCTCTACATCACGGAGAACGGTGCGGCCTACGACGACGAGGTCAGCGGCGACGGCAGTGTCCACGACCCCGAACGGACGCAGTTCATCCTGGACCATATCCGGGCCGTGGGCGAAGCCATGGCAGCGGGAGCCGATGTCCGGGGCTACTTCGTGTGGTCGCTGCTGGATAACTTCGAATGGTCCTGGGGTTACAGCAAGCGCTTTGGCATTGTCTACGTGGACTACGAAACGCAGGTACGGACGGTAAAGGACAGCGGCCAGGCGTACAGCCGCCTGATCGCTTCCGGCCGAAGCGCCACAGCGGCAGCTTCAACGGTGTGATCTCCCGTAAGCTGGGCAGCAGCCGGCCGGTCCGGTTGCACACAACGGGGAAAGAAACACGGAGAGCACAGTGAACACCGATTCCGGCCAGGTCCGCCCGGCCCCGACCCTGGAAATGGTCGCGGCCCTGGCCGGGGTTTCCCGCGCCACTGTCTCGCGGGTGGTGAACGGATCACCGTCCGTCGACCCGCGCCTGGTGAGTGCGGTCCAGCGGGCCGTGAGCTCCCTCAACTACGTACCCAACCGTGCCGCCCGCACTCTGGCGAGCAGGCGCACGTACACAGTGACACTGCTGGTCCCGGAATCCACGTCGAAGGTATTCGCGGACCCGTTCTTCGCCGCCGTCGTCGAAGGCGTGGCCCGGTACCTGAACACCACCGAGTACATGCTGAACATGGTGACGTCCTCGGAATCGAACCCGGACAAAACCCGCCGGTACCTGCTGGGCGGTAACGTGGACGGCGTTCTGGTGGTCTCCCACCACACCGGCGACCACTCCTGGACGCACCTGAACGGGTCCCTGCCGCTTGTTTTTGCCGGGCGTCCCCTGACGGACTCCGCCGAAGCCTACTTCGTGGAAGTGGACAACGAGGAAGGCGCCGTTGCCGCCACCAACCGCCTGGTTGCCGGCGGCAGGCACCACATTGCCACCATCGCTGGACCGCAGGACATGCACCCCGGCGTGGACCGGCTCGCCGGTTGGCGCAAAGCGGTGCGCCAGGCGGGCCTCAGCGACGCACTGGTCGAGACCGGCGACTTCACTGTTGCCTCCGGCGCCGTCGCCATGCGGCGGCTGCTGGAGCGCGGGCGGCCGTTGGACGGAGTGTTCGCGGCCAATGACCAAATGGCTGCCGGGGCCTACTCGGTACTCAAGGAGCGCGGACTGCGGATTCCCGACGACGTCGCCGTCGTCGGCTTCGACGACGACTACTACGCCACGAGCGTCACCCCGGCCCTGACGACTATCCACCACCCGATCCCGCTGCTGGGCGAGAAGATGGCCGAGGTGCTGGTGGACCTGATCGAAGGCCGTCCTGCGGAGCGGATCACCCGCCTGCCCACCTCCCTTGTGGTCCGCGGATCGGCCTAGCCGGCACACGCAAAAGCGGGTCCCCACCAAGGTGGGGACCCGCTTTTGTCAGTTACGCGGTCCGGTTACCGAACCGTGGAACCGGAGGGAATTAGTTTCCCGTGAGCTTCTCGCGCAGTGCAGCCAGTGCTTCGTCGGAAGCCAGCGTGCCGGCACCCGTCTCGGCAACGGCCGGCTCGGAGGAGTAGCTGGTGGTGCCGGAATCGTGGGATTCCGATGCAGCAGCGATGTCCTCGGAGTTGTGCTGGGCGACCTGCTTCTTGTGGGCTTCCCAACGGGCCTGGGCGTCAGCGTACTGCTGCTCCCAAGCGGCACGCTGGGTCTCGTAGCCTTCGAGCCATTCGTTGGACTCGGGGTCGAAGCCCTCCGGGTACTTGTAGTTGCCGGCTTCGTCGTACTCTGCGGCCATGCCGTACAGAGCCGGATCGAACTCGGTGCCCTCGGGATCGACGCCCTCGTTGGCCTGCTTGAGGGACAGCGAGATACGGCGACGCTCGAGGTCGATGTCGATGACCTTGACGAACAGTTCATCTCCAACGGAGACAACCTGCTCTGCCAGCTCCACGTGGCGCACGGCCAGTTCGGAGATGTGGACCAGGCCTTCGATGCCGTCTTCGACGCGGACGAACGCACCGAACGGAACCAGCTTGGTGACCTTACCCGGAACAACCTGGCCGAGGGCGTGGGTGCGGGCGAAGGTCTGCCACGGATCTTCCTGCGTAGCCTTCAGCGACAGGGAGACACGCTCGCGGTCGAGGTCAACTTCCAGAACCTCAACGGTGACTTCCTGGCCAACTTCAACAACCTCGGAGGGGTGGTCGATGTGCTTCCAGGACAGCTCGGAGACGTGAACCAGACCATCGACGCCGCCCAGGTCCACGAAGGCACCGAAGTTGACGATGGAGGAAACAACGCCCGGACGAACCTGGCCCTTTTCCAGCTTGTTGAGGAACGTGGAGCGAACCTCGGACTGGGTCTGCTCGAGCCATGCACGGCGGGACAGGACCACGTTGTTGCGGTTCTTGTCCAGCTCGATGATCTTGGCTTCGATCTGCTGGCCGATGTACGGAGCCAGGTCGCGGACACGACGCATCTCCACGAGGGATGCAGGCAGGAAGCCGCGCAGCCCGATGTCGAGGATAAGACCACCCTTGACAACCTCGATGACGGTACCGGTAACGACGCCGTCTTCTTCCTTGACCTTCTCGATGTCGCCCCAGGCGCGCTCGTACTGTGCGCGCTTCTTGGACAGGATCAGACGGCCTTCTTTGTCTTCCTTGGTGAGCACCAGGGCTTCGACCTGATCGCCAACGGAGACAACGTCTCCGGGATCAACGTCATGCTTGATGGAAAGCTCGCGGGAAGGAATGACACCCTCGGTCTTGTAACCGATGTCGAGCAGGACCTCGTCGCGGTCGACCTTGACAACGGTACCTTCGACGAGATCGCCGTCGTTGAAGTACTTGATCGTTGCGTCAATCGCGGCGAGGAAGTCCTCGGCAGTACCGATGTCGTTGATGGCGACCTGCGGGGTACCGGACTTCTCGTTGGTGGTGATGGTCATGTAGTTGGGACTCCGATGTGGAAGTTGTTATGTATTCCGGACTGGCTTCCGCTTAACCCGCAACAGGCCCAGGGGCCCGCCGCAAGCAAGATACTTGCCCAAGTGCAGGCCCTAGGCACCAAAATGCCTCTGACACACAGCTTGTTTGTCCGGAGATGGACAGGATGGGTAATAACTTGCGCTATTACGCGCCCGATCAGTCTAGCCGGACCCGTCAACGCAGGTCAAAGGGGGCCGGCCCGGCCGGACCGCGAAACCACTCGGTTTTGGTCCGGACCGCGGTAAACCGACGGCGGGTGGCTAGAAATGCGTGCTGCAATAGGGCGCCGGTCCTGCCGTGAACAGTGAGTCCAGCAGGGACAGGGCCTCATCCGAAGCCCTCACTCCCCCGGCGGCTGCCAGGGTCCGCCCGCTGACGGCGCCCAGGTACAGGGAACCCAGGGCCGCTGCGTCGAGCTCCGCCCGGGGGACGTCCGCGTGTCCGGGTTCCGCCGCGCGGACTTGTCCGACCCCGCCGCGCACCTCCAGCAGCCAGGTTCCGGCGGCCAGCCCCAGGGGATCCGCCACTTCCAGCAGGACGCTCCCGTCCCCGAAATACCCGCGTGCCTCCAGGGCTGCCCGGGGATCCAGGATGCGGAGCCAGAGGACGTCCTCAACGTCCTTAACCTTGTACCGCCGCCGGTCTGCCAGCATCCAGGGCAGCGGATCCTCTACAGGGGCTTCGTTGAAGGTCAGCCGCTCCACCAGATCAATCGAGCCGAGGTAGCGCCACAATTCGCGGTAGGCTTCGTCGCTCGCCGCTACCAGGTCCGTGACGCGCACCGTGTGCGGTTCCGTCCGCCAGCCCAAGGACTTGTAGGCCGCATATCCGTCCGGCATGCCCTGGTCGTTGTAGCGGATGACACCGCGCAGAGCTTTGTCCGGCCGGCTGCTTTCCTCACCCCAGGCTCCGGAGGCACGCAGGGCATACGAATGCTGCCGTCCCAGTGCACCGAAGGTCCGGTCCAGGTGGCCCGAGAAGATCTCGGGTGCCAGGGACTGCAGTTTGCCGCTGTCGGCCACGGCAACCGTTCCCTCCGGCGGTGCGCTGAACTCCAGGCCGCCCCGGATATCCAGTTCGACACCGGCCGTGGAGCTGGCGGCACCGAAACCGAACCTCCCGTAGATGGTCGCTTCGGAGGCGGTGAGTGCCGCCAAGGCCATCCCGCCCTGTTTGGCGGCGGCCAGGTCCGAGGTAATCATCCGCCGCAGGATCCCCCTGCGCCGGTGGGTGGGCCGCACGGTGACCATGGTGATCAGATGCGCGGGCAGCAGCTCGGTGCCGCCGACGTTGAGCCGGTTGACCATGGATGCGTACGTAGCCACCGGCACGGCCGGATCCGACGCGTACTCCGGTGCTTCGTCGTCGTAGATCGCGGTGAGGGTACGCCCGTCCCGAAGGTACGCGTCCACCATTGCCGGCAGGTGCAGCGGATCGGCCCGTTCCTCATGGAAGCCCAGCTTAACGGCCTCGAACCAGTTCAGGGTCCGGGAATCCACGGCGTCGGGCCGGGCCGGGTCCAATCCGGGCGGAAACGACACCATCCGCAGTCCGTCCGCCGTTCCGACCGTCCCCATGCTTCCCCTTTGGTTGTGCCCTTTTTGGTTGCGCCCAGCCCTGCCCTGCTGCCCTGCCCGAGCGCCCGACGGCCCGATACTCCGCCTAGTGGCCGGCTTCGTGCCAGCTGACGCCCTGGCCCACCGAGACATCCAGCGGCACGGACAGATCCGCGGCCGAGCCCATCTGCGCCCGCACCAGCTTCTCCACCGCGTCCCGCTCGCCCGGGGCCACTTCGAGCACCAGTTCATCATGGACCTGCAGCAGCATCCGGGATTTCAGGCCCTGCGCCTTCAGTTCGGCGTCCACGCCCAGCATCGCCTTTTTGATGATGTCTGCAGCGGACCCCTGGATGGGCGCGTTCAGGGCGGCCCGCTCAGCCATTTCGCGCAGCTGCCGGTTGTCGCTGGACAGGTCCGGCAGGTACCGTCGGCGGCCCTCGATGGTGGAGGTGAAGCCGTCCTTGCGGGCCTGCTCGACGACGCCGCGCAGATAGTCGCGGACGGCGCCGAAGCGTTCGAAGTAGTCCCGGATCAGGGTCCGTGCTTCGTCCACCGGAATGGCCAGCTGCTTGGACAGGCCGAAGGAGCTCAACCCGTAGACCAGCCCGTAGGACATGGCCTTGACCTTGGAGCGCATGGCACTGGTGACTTCTTCGGGAGCCACGTTGAACACATGGGAGCCGACGAACCGGTGCAGGTCCTCGCCTGCCTGGAAAGCGGAAATCAGCCCTTCGTCGCCCGAGAGGTGCGCCATGATGCGCATTTCGATCTGCGAATAGTCTGCGGTGAGCAGCTCGTCGTAGCCCTCACCCACCACGAAGACTTCCCGGATGCGGCGTCCCTCCTCGGAACGGATCGGAATGTTCTGCAGGTTCGGGTTGACCGAGGAGAGCCGTCCCGTGGCCGCGACCGTCTGGGCGTACGTGGTGTGGATGCGGCCGTCGTCGGCCACCGCCTTGCGCAGCCCTTCCACGGTGGAGCGCAGCTTGGACGCGTCGCGGAAGGCCAGCAGCTGCTCCAGGAAGGGATGGCCGGTCTTGACGATCAGGTCGGTCAGCGCGTCCGCGTCGGTGGAGTAGCCCGTCTTGATCTTCTTGGTTTTCGGCAGTCCGAGTTCATCAAAGAGCACCGCCTGCAGCTGCTTCGGGGACCCGAGGTTGATTTCCTTGCCGATGATCCGGAAGGCTTCCTCGCTGGCGTGGGTGATCGTGGCGCTGAAGTCATCCAGCAGCCGGTCCAGCTTTTCGGAGCTGACGGCGATGCCGGCCAGTTCCATTTCGGCCAGCACCTCGGACAGGGGCAGTTCCAGGCCGCCCAGCAGCTGGTGCGCGCCGCGTTCGACCAGCTGGCCGGCAAAGTGCTCGCTCAGACGCAGTGCGGCGAATGCCTTGGACACGGCCGGAGTAGCGGCGTCTTCATCGCCCAGGGAGAGTTCCAACTGGTTGCTGGCTGCTGCAGCGGGAACAATGTTCATCCGCAGGTGGTACTGGGCGAGGTCCGCCAGCTCATAGCTGCGGCGGTCGGGCTGGATCAGGTAACCGGAGATGGCGGTGTCATCCACCTCCCCGGCCAGGTGCAGTCCGCGGGCGGCCAGGGCCTTGTAGGCCTCCTTGAAGTCGTGGACCACCTTAGGGGCGTCCAGGTCCGCCAGCCAGCCGGCCAGGACCTGCTCGGCCTCGGCGTCGAGTTCCGTGAGCGGAACGTAGGCAGCCGAGGCATCCGTGACCAGGGCGACGCCGGTGACGTCACGCGAGGCTGCGGCCCCTTCAGTCACCAGCTGGACCGCGGTCCGGGCCTGGTTCGTGGCGCGCAGCCAATCCCGGAGTGCGGCGGCGTCGGTGATGATGCTGTGTGCCGGGGCGGCCACTTCTGCGTGCGCGGTTCCGGCACCCTCTTCCTCGCCATAGACGTCAAAGAGCCGTTTGCGCAGGGCGTTGAACTGCAGGGCGTCGAAGAGTTCCTCCACGGCTTCCCGGTCCGGGCGCTGCGCTGCCATGGCGTCCAGGTCCACCGGCAGGTCCAGGTCCGTCAGCAGCCGGTTCAGCCGCCGGTTGCGCTTGACGTCCTCGATGTTCGCGCGCAGGGAGTCCCCCACCTTGCCCTTGATGGCGTCCAGGTTTTCCAGGATTCCCTCGAGGCCGCCGTACAGTCCGATCCACTTGGCGGCGGTCTTGGGTCCGACGCCCGGAACGCCGGGCAGGTTGTCGGCACTCTCGCCCACCAGGGCGGCGAGGTCGGAGTACTTGTCCGGCGGCACCAGGTATTTGGCTTCCACTGCGGCAGCATCCATGCGCGGCAGGTCGGAGACACCCTTCTTGGGGTAGAACACGGTGACGCGGTCGTTCACCAGCTGGAACGCGTCGCGGTCCCCGGAGACCACCATGACGTCCCAGTTCAGCGCGGAGGCCTTGGCGGCCAGCGTGGCCAAAATGTCGTCTGCTTCGTAGCCGTCCATCGAAAGCGTGGGAATGCGCATGGCTTCCATGACCTTGATGATCAGGTCCACCTGGCCGTGGAATTCCTCGGGGGTCTTGTTCCGCCCGCCCTTGTACTCCGAATACTCCTCGGAACGGAACGTGGGGGTGTCCAGGTCGAAGGCCACTGCCACATGGGTGGGCTTCTCCTCCTTGATCAGATTGATCAGCATGGAGGTGAAACCGTATACGGCATTGGTGTGCTGGCCGGTGTCGGTGGAGAAGTTTTCCGCCGGCAGGGCGTAAAAGGCCCGGAACGCCATTGAGTGACCGTCGATCACCAGGAGCCGGTTGTGTCCCCCGGCATTTACGGTGCCGAGCGAAACGGCTGCGGCGGCCGGAGCCCCGGTGCCGGTTATGCCGTTGTTGGCGCTGCCCTCTTCCGCAGTGCTGCTTTTTCCGCTGTCTTGAAGGGGGGTGCCGGCCAGTTTGGTAGTTTCACTCACAGATGCAAGCCTAGTTGCCATGAGCGAGATTTTCACGCCGGGCCCAGGCGGCCCCGAGGCCGACACCAACCCATACACGCAGGAACTCCTGGACGCCGGCGTCCCGGTCCAGATGCACAGTTGGCTGGCCTCGCACGGCGTCGGCCGGCTGGTTGTCAAGATGGGCATCAGGTTCCTCGAGATGACCCCGGAACGCCTGGTCGCCACCATGCCCGTGGAGGGCAACGAACAGGTGGCCGGGATCCTGCACGGCGGTGCGCACCTGGTCCTGGCCGAGACGCTTGGCTCCTTTGGGGCGGGCATGCATGCCGGACCGGGCCGGCACGCCGTCGGCATTGAGATCGGTGCCACGCACCACCGTTCGGTGTCCTCGGGATTGGTCACCGGCACCGCCACCGCCCTGCACCTGGGCAATACCCTGACCACCCACGAAGTGGTGATGACGGATGACCAGGGACGGCGGCTGTCCACCGCCCGGATCACCAACATGATCCGCGAGTCCCGCTAGGCATCCGTCCGGAAGGAGTAGTGCAGGCGGAGGCTGCCGTCCGCGGCGGGCTCGGAGCTAACCAGCTGCGCCTGCCGTAACTCCGCGCCCGGCAGCAGGGACTGTCCCCGGCCCAGCAGCATCGGATGCAGGGTCAGATGCAGGTCATCCAGCAGGCCCTCCTGCAGGTACTGGCCGGCAAGGCCGGTGCCGCGAAGCCACACGTCGGACCCGTTGGCGGAGTCGGCGATGTCGGGCGCGAACTCCGTGACGGGACCGCGGACGAACATCACATCCGCCCCCTCCATGCCCGGAAACTCGTGGTGGGTGTACACCCAGACGGGCGCCTGCGGGCAGTCCCAGGCCGACGGTCCGTGTTCCTCGACCTGCCGGGTCAACCGGGCATAGGTGCCTGCGCCCATCACCACCGCACCCACCGCCGACGGCACCTCCGTCCCGGCGGGCCGGCGGGTGGAAAAGGGATCCAGTCCCGCGGCAAGGATCTCTGCGGAGCTGAATCCTGCCGGGTTGAAGCCGGCGGCATCGAAGCCGTCCAGGGAGGCCGACGCATAGTAGACAGTCCGGACCATTCGGCAATGCTAGCCAGCGCAGGCAGCCCTTGGAAGACGGGGCCGGTGGAATAGGGCGGGCCGGATCCCGGTTGCCGCTTATGAACCAAACCTGCCGCTGCCGCCGTCCCCGGACGCTGCACCGGCGCCCTAGAGGAAGAGTCACCCTTGAACCTGTTCTCCCCCATGACTGCCGGCAGCCTTGAGCTGTCCAACCGACTCGTGATGGCCCCGCTGACCCGCCAGCGTGCCGGCCGGGACGGGGTCCCCGGCCCCATGATGGCCGAGCACTACAGCCAGCGCGCGTCGCTGGGCCTGATTGTCAGCGAAGGCACCTATCCCAGCCGTGAAGGCCAGGGATTTCCCGGGCAGCCCGGCCTGGTTGACCCCGAGCAGCTGGACGGCTGGCGCACGGTCACGGACGCGGTGCACGACGCGGGCGGCCGCATTGTCGCGCAGGTGATGCACGCCGGGCGCGTGAGCCACACGAATACCACCGGCGGGCTGGAACTGGTCGCCCCCAGCGCCATTGCGGTGGACGGGCTCTCCCACACCTACGACGGCAAGCAGGCCTACCCGGTTCCGCGCGCACTGGAAACGGAGGAGCTGGCCGGCGTCATTGCCGACTTCGTACGCGGCTCCCGTGCCGCCGTGGACGCAGGGTTTGACGGCGTCGAGCTGCACGGGGCCAACGGCTACCTGCTGCATGAATTCCTCTCCCCGGAATCCAACCGGCGCACGGACGGCTACGGCGGAAGCCCGGAGAACCGTGCCCGCTTCGTCATTGAAAGCGTGCGTGCCGTAGCGGCCGAAATCGGAGCCGACCGCGTTGGCCTGCGGCTCTCCCCGGAGCACAACGTGCAGGGAGCACTGGAGACTGATCCGGCCGATGTCCTGGCCACCTATGGAGCCCTCACGGATGCCATTGCGCCGCTGGGACTTGCCTACCTCAGCCTCCTGCACCGGGATCCTGCCGGGGACCTGGTCCAGGCCCTGCGCAGCCGTTTCGGCGGTCCGGTGTTCCTCAACTCCGGTTTCGGCGTCATCACCACCCGTGAGGAGGCCCTGGCCATGGTGCAAGACGGACTGGCGGACGCCGTCGTGGTCGGCCGGCCGGCCATCGCCAACCCGGACCTGGTGCGCCGCTGGCAGGAGGGGCTGCCCCTGAACACCCCGGACGTCACCACGTTCTACTCCTTCGGTCCCGAGGGATACACGGATTACCCGTTCTACGCCGGGGAGCCCGCCGCCCGGAACTAGTCCGGATCCGCCTGCCGGCGGCACGCGGAAACCGAAGAAGGCCCGCAGGATCAGTGATCCTGCGGGCCTTCTTCGCCGGTCTGCGCCCTGGCTAACCGTGCAGTGCCGGGACAATCAGGTAGATGCCGTACAGCACTGCCACGGCACTGAGGCCGAAGCAGGTGAACGCGCCGGCTTTCGCCAGCGCCGCGCGGTTGCCCGGAACGGACGCGGTTTCCTCATCCTGGGACACGGCGTACAGCCGCACCCCGAAGGAATAGATGCCGACCACGGTCAGCGCGGCTACCAGGGTGACGCCGAAGACCACGAGGTAGTCCAGCCAGTGGATGTTCATTTGGAGCCTGCCTTGACCTTGCCGGTGTTCTTACCGGAGTTCTTGCCGTTCTTGTTCTTGCCGCCCTTGGAGCTGTTCCTGCCCTTGGCGGCGGGCTTGGCGGATTTTCCGCCCTTGTTCTTGTTCTTGCCCTTGCCGCGGCGCTTCTTGATCTGCACCACTTCGCCGGCGTTTTCGATGCCGCTCACGGCGTTGTCGTGGGTGACCTTGTCCCGGCGGGACCAGAGGAAGATACCGAGGATGATCAGTGTGCCGGCGACGGCGTCAATCACCACGCCCGCCATCCCCAGGGTGGCGATAGCTGCGGTAATGGCACCCATGGCGGCTGCAGCCGGCAAGGTGAGGAGCCAGCCGCTGGCGACGCGGCCGGCCGTTCCCCAGCGGACCACGGCGCCCTTGCGGCCCAGGCCCGAACCGATAACCGAACCGGAGGCGACCTGCGTGGTGGACAGGGCGAAGCCCAGATGGGAGGACGCCAGGATGGCGGCAGCGGTGCTGGTTTCCGCGGCGAATCCCTGGGCGGGCTTGACCTCAGTCAGGCCCGATCCCATGGTGCGGATGATGCGCCAGCCGCCGGCGTAGGTGCCGGCGGCAATGGCCACGGCACACGCTGCGACTACCCAGAACTGCGGGCCGGTGCCGTGCGTCTGCAGGCCGCCTGCCACCAGCACCAGGGTGATGACGCCCATGGTCTTCTGCGCATCATTGGTACCGTGGGCCAGGGCCACCAGGGACGAGGAGAAGATCTGGGCGTAGCGGAAGCCGCCGCGCTTGCGGGGCAGCTTCTCCCCCGAGTCCGGGTCGTGCCGGCGGGTGATCCGGTAGGCGAGCTTGGTGGCCAGGTAGGCCACCAGCCCGGCGATGGCCGGAGCGATCAGGGCCGGCAGCACCACCTTGGATACCAGCACCGAGAAGTCCACGGAGCCAAAACCGGCACCGACCACCGCGGCGCCGATGAGGCCGCCGAACAGGGCGTGGGAGGAGCTGCTGGGAAGGCCCTTGAGCCAGGTGATCAGGTTCCAGACCACGGCGCCCATCAGGCCGGCAAAGATCATCACGGGGGTGATCTGGATTCCGCCGTCACCCTCGCGGATGAGGCCGTGGGAGATGGTTTTGGCTACTTCGGTGGAGAGGAAAGCGCCCACGAGGTTGAGCACGGCCGCCAGTGCCACGGCGGTTTTCGGTTTGATGGCGCCGGTGGCGATGGGCGTTGCCATCGCATTGGCGGTGTCGTGAAAACCGTTGGTGAAGTCGAAAAATAAGGCCAGCGCGATCACCAGCGCGACCATGAGGGTGAGATCCACCGCATACCCTAACTAAGACGAGTGAAAAAAAGTCCGCGCTGCGGGTTCCGTTTCGGCTCGTGCTGCCGAAACCCCGCTTTACGCCAGATCGATCGTATGCGCTTGGGCAGGTGGGGACCAAAGCGGCGGATGTGCGCTTGCTCTCCTCCGGAGTACCGGCGGCCGCGTTCCGGGGTGCTCAGATGCGCAGCACCGTCCTGGGCCGGACCCGCCCCAGTTCGACGTCGATATCCGTGTCCATCGCCGGCAGCACCACTCGCCTGGTGTGCGTGTTGGTGCCGTCCGGTTCCACAACGCTCAGGACGTAGGATCCGGCACCGGGCAAGGGCACGTCGAAGTTGCCGTCGGCATCGGACCGGACGGACAGGGAGGGCTGGCCGCCGGGGCGGACCAGAACCACCAGGGCGCCCGGCAGCGGACGGCCCTCATGCAGTATCCGGCCGGTGAGGGCCAGCCGCTGGCGGAGGTGGATGTCCCTGGTCTCCGGTGCCCCGGGAAAGGAAAGGATTTCCGATACGGGCCGCCATTGGGCCTGGCTGGCCACCAGCACATACCTGCCGTCCCCCGGCAGCACGACGGCGTAGCGGCCGTCGTCGTCGGCCCGGTCCCAGTCGGTGGGACGTCCGTCGATGTCCAGGGCCGTCACGGTACCCCGCGGCACCGGTTTGCCGTCCAAGGCCGACAGCATTCGTCCGCGAACCATGATTTCCCGTTTGGCGTCCGCCCTCTCCGGTTGCTGCCGGTCCCCAGCAGCATGCAGGTCCGGATGGGTGGCCTCGTGCCGGCGGGAACGCGGAATGAGGCAGGAAACCCCGGTGGCGGCCAATGCTGCGAGGCCGGCCAGGACGAAAATCGAGCGGAAGGCATCAAGGCTGGGGAAGGTACTCCCGCCGATACTGATCGTCAGCGAGGCCAGGACCGTGGCCACCACCGCGCTGCAGGTGGATGTACCCACCGAACGCAGCAGGGTGTTTACGCCGTTGGCTGCAGCCGTATCGGTCAGCGGGACGTTGCTCATGATGAGGGTGGGCATGGCAGCCATCGACATGGCCGTGCCCACGGAGACGATCACTGCCCCGGTAATGATTTCGGTGACGGTACCGACAAACAGGATCCGCCAGAGGTAGCCGAGCGCCATGACAGCACAGCCGCTGACCATGGTGGCCCGGGCGCCGAAGCGGTTGGTGATCCGGGCCGAAACCGGGGCGGCAGCCACCATTGCCAGACCCGAGGGGATCATGGTCAGTCCTGCCACCACCACGCTCAGCCCGAACCCAAAGCCGGTTTCCCGGGAAAGCTGCAGTTGCTGCGTGGTTACCAGCATGTTGGCATACATGGAGAACCCGACAAGCACCGCACCTATGTTCGTGAGCAGGACCGGTCTGCGGGCGGAGGTGCGCAGGTCCACCAGCGGCTGCCCGTTGCGCAGCTCGGCGGGGAACCAGAGGGCAAAAAAGACGGCGGCTGCCGAAAAGAGGCCAATGACGGTGTAACTGGTCCAACCCCAAACGCCGCCCTTGGTGATGGCCAGCAGCAGTGCGGTCATTCCGCCTGACAGCAGAAGGGCTCCGGTGTAGTCGAAGCGGGCGGGGGTGCGGACCTTCGATTCCGGCACAAAGGCGATGACGGCGGCGATCAGGACCGCACCGATCACCCCCACCACCCAGAACGTGGCCCGCCAGCCCAGCCGGTCATAGATAAAACCCGACATCGGCAGGCCCAGGGCACTGCCGATACCGAAACTGGCGCTCATCAGGGAGACAGCGCCGGCGATCCGGCGCTGCGGGAGGGCGTCCCGGAGGATGCTGATCCCCACCGGTATCACTGCCCCGGCGAATCCCTGGAGACCGCGGCCTATGAGGGCCCAGATGAACGTCCCGCCGATCGAGGCGGTGAACGCTCCCACAACCATCAAGGCCATGGCCACCAGGAGCATCCGCCGCTTGCCGTACATATCAGCGAGGCGCGAGACGATAGGCGTGGCCACGGCAGCGGCCAGCAGCGTAATGGTGACCATCCAGGACACATCGTCGCTGGTGACCCCGAAGATCCGCGGATATTCCGGGAGCAGCGGGACCACCGCGGTCTTTTCCAGGGAAACGACTATCCCGCCGCCGGCCAGGGTGGCAATGACCAGCCAGTCAGGGTAGGTTCGCCGCTGCTGCGCCGCCTGCGTGCTCATGCCGGTCCTTCCGGTTCAGGGACGCCGTCCGCGGCGGAGCCTAGCCTCGCGAAATGGGTACCTTCTTCGAGGAGGGCCCCACCTCGGGAACCGGGACGCGTACCTCCAGGACGCCGTCGTTGTAGGTGGCCGTGACGTCGTCCTGGCCGGCACCGCTGGGCAGTGCGATTTCCCGGGTAAAGGAGCCGTAGCGGAACTCGGAGCGGTAGCCGTGCCGTCCCTTGTGCTCGGATTGTTCGCGCCGCTGCCCCTTGATGTGCAGCATGCCGTCGCTGACCGTGACGTCCAGGTCCTGTTCCGGGTTGATGTTGGGCAGTTCCGCCCGGATCACCATGGACGAGCCGTCCTGGTACTCCTCGATCGGAAATGCGGGAACTTCCCAGTCCCCGTCGAAGAACTTGCGGACCTGCTCTGGAAGTTCGAAGCGTTCGCGCCTTGCAAGTGAAGCCATGGATATCTCCTGGTTCTGGTCCGGGGGTCCGCGCCGGGGTGCAGGACCGGGCCGGGCTGCGGAGGAACATCGGTGGCGTCAGGTTACGTCCGCAGGGTCGCCACCCTCAATGGAATCCGGGCCAAAACCCGGATCCGCGGCCGCTTTTGCACGGTTTCGGCCGCGCGGCGCGTGGGGTCGGCCGGGGTCTGGTATTGGGTTTTCGGCCTGCGTATAGTCTTTGGTGCGCACAGCCTTGTGGGGTTTCCCTGCCGTTCACTGCGGCCCGATGCCGGTTGGCATTCCGTCAAGGAGAGGCTTCGAAAATGGCGCAGAACAAACCGGATTCATTTTCCGTAAATCCACTTTTTGCCCGTCCAGGGGAAGAGACATCCGCCCCCAAGTTCAGACTGCCCGACGGGCAGATGCAGCCGGAGACGGCCTACCAGATTGTGCACGATGAAACCATGCTGGACGGCAACGCCCGGCTGAACCTGGCCACGTTCGTGACCACGTGGATGGACGACTACGCTAACCGGCTCTACAGCGAGACGTTCGACAAGAACATGATCGACAAGGATGAGTATCCGCAGACGGCGCAGATAGAGCAGAACTGCTGGCGGATCCTTGCAGATCTCTGGAACTCGCCGGACCCGCACGGAACCATCGGCACCTCCACGGTCGGCTCTTCCGAAGCCTGCATGCTGGGCGGCCTGGCCATGAAGCGGCTGTGGCAGCATAAGCGCCGCAGCGAGGGAAAATCTGTGGACCGCCCCAATATGGTGATGAGTTCCGCGGTGCAGGTGTGCTGGGAGAAGTTCTGCAACTACTTCGATATTGAGGCCCGGCTGGTGCCGATTTCCGAAGAGCACAAGTGCCTGGACGGGTTTGAGCTGGAGAAATACGTTGATGAGAACACCATCGGCGTCGTTGCCATCATGGGCGTGACCTACACCGGCATGTACGAACCCGTAAAGGAGATCGCGGGCAAGCTGGACGAGATCCAGGCCTCCACCGGGCTGGATATTCCGATCCATGTGGACGCCGCATCCGGCGGGATGATTGCCCCGTTCATCCAGCAGGATCTGGAGTGGGACTTCCGGGTGGAACGCGTCCACTCCATCAGCACCTCCGGCCACAAGTACGGCCTGGTCTACCCGGGCCTGGGCTGGGTGGTCTGGCGGGAGCGCCAGTGGCTGCCGGAAGACCTGATCTTCTACGTCAGCTACCTGGGCGGGGACATGCCCACCTTCGCGCTGAATTTCTCCCGTCCCGGTGCCCAGGTGGTCCTGCAGTTCTATCTGTTCCTCCGCCTCGGCCGGGAGGGCTATGCCAAGGTGCAGCAGGCCTCGCAGGACGTGGCACTGCATCTTTCCAGCGGGATAGCGGAGATGGGTCCCTTCGAGTTGTGGAACGACGGCTCGGACATTCCAGTGTTCGCCTGGCGGCTGAAGGAAGGGCACACCGACAAATGGAACCTGTATGACCTGGCCGAGCGGCTGCGGACCAAGGGCTGGCTGGTGCCGGCCTATCCCATGCCGGACAACCTCGCCAACCTGACCGTTGAGCGCATTGTGGTCCGCAACGGCCTGAGCATGGACCTGGCGGAGGACCTGCTGACGGACATCCGCCGGGAGACCTCCTACCTGGACCAGCTGAACGCGCCCATGCCCCGCGAGTCGGAGCACCCCGGCTTCCATCACTAGTCCCAGGAGGTGGGTGGAATGAGTGATTCGAAGGCAGCAAATTCCACTACATCAACGAAAGACCCGCAACAAAAGGCATCCGCGCGGCAAAAGGCCCAGATCACCATCGGCGCACTGGCCGTTATGAACATTGTGGCCGTGGTGAGCCTCCGCGGCCTTCCCTCGGAGGCGGAATACGGGCTGAGTTCGGTTTTCTACTATGTATTCGCCGCGGTGGTTTTCCTGGTCCCTGTCTCCATTGTGGCTGCGGAACTGGCCACCGGATGGCCGGAAACCGGGGGCGTCTTCCGATGGGTCGGTGAGGCTTTCGGCCCCCGCTGGGCCTTCCTCGCCATGTTCATGCTTTTCATTGAAGTCACCATCTGGTTCCCCACCGTCCTCACGTTCGGTGCCGTATCGCTGGCCTACACCGGCGAGAACCAAAACCTGGATGCCCAGCTGGCCGGGAACAAGCTGTTTGTCCTGGCAGTGGTCCTGGTGGTCTACTGGCTGGCCACGTTCATCGCTTTCCGCGGGGCGGCAGCATTCTCCAAAGTGAGCCAGTGGGGCGGCATCATCGGCACGATCATTCCGGCGGTCATCCTTATCGTGCTCGGCTTTTCCTACTTCTTTGCAGGAAACACCCCCCAGATCCAGATGGGTTGGGGCGAACTGCTGCCGGACTTCGGCAACTTCTCCAATGTGGTCCTGGCCGCGTCGATTTTCCTCTTTTATGCCGGCATGGAAATGAACGCCATCCATGTCAAGGAGGTCAAGAACCCGACGCGCGACTATCCCATCGCAGTGCTCATTGCGGCGGCCGGCACGGTGATCATCTTTGTGCTGGGGACGCTGGCGATCGCGTTTGTGGTGCCGCAGGCGGACATCAACCTCACCCAGTCGCTGCTGACCTCCTACAACGACATGTTCGAGTGGGCCGGTATCGGGTGGGCAGGGCCGGTTGTCGCCGCCATGCTGCTGATCGGCGTGCTGGCGGGCGTGGTTACATGGGTGGCCGGTCCGTCCACGGGTATGCTCGCCGTGGCCAAAGCCGGTTACCTTCCGCGCTTCTGGCAGCACACCAACAAGCACGGGATGGGAACGCACATCCTGTTCTTCCAGGCGTTTGTGGTGACCGGCCTGGGCCTGGTGTATGTGGTCCTGCCGTCGGTGCAGGCTGCCTACCAGATCCTCAGCCAGCTGACCGTGATCCTTTACCTGATCATGTACATGCTGATGTTTGCCTCGGCCATCTACCTCCGGTACAGCCAGCCGAACCGCCCCCGACCCTACCGGGTGCCCGGCGGGGACGTGGGGATGTGGATTGTGGCCGGCGTCGGGTTCCTGGGTGCGCTGATGGCCTTCTCCTTCAGCTTCATCCCTCCCGCGCAGATTGCCGTGGGCTCCCCCGCGGTCTACGTGGGCATCCTGGTGGGCGGCGCAGTGCTGATGGTGCTTCTGCCGTTCGTTATTTACGCATTCCGGAAGCCGCACTGGCGGGATCCGTCCAGTGAGTTTGTGCCGTTTACCTGGCAGATCGAGCATTCCAACCCGGGAACGGTGACGGAGTCGAGCATCTCCACCCAGCAGCTCACGCGGGAAGCGGAGTCCTCGGGCTCGCCTATCAGTTTCTCGCATGGCGAGGGCGGCCACGGTGAACATGCCAAGGCATCGCACCCTGCCGAACACCTGCAGCAGCCGGGGCACGAGGGCGAACACGCTGCCACCACTGCGGCGGGTACTGCATCCACAGACACCAGGCGTCCGGGCGCGGGCGGCACAGGCGGGAGCACAGCGGTATGAAACTCGATACAACAGCCATAGCCGATGCGGTTAAAACCGCCTACGACGACCACAGGAATGATGCAGGAGGTCAAAACGCCAGCTACATCCCGTATCTCGCCTCAGTGGACCCCGCCCTCTTCGGTGTCTGCGTGATGACGGCAGACGGGCAGCTGTTCGAAGCCGGTGACACCGGTTTCGAATTCGCCCTCGAATCCATTTCCAAGGTGTTCTCCATGGCCTGGGCGATGGAGAAGGTGGGATTGGAGACCTTTCAGGAGAAAGTGGGGGCGGACCCGACCGGAGAGCCCTTCAACTCGGTGATTTCCGTGGCACTGCACGGAAACACACCGGTCTCACCGCTGGTCAACGCCGGCGCCATGTCCACGGTATCGCTGATCCCCGGGGACACTGCAGAAGACCGGTGGGAAGCCATCCTGCAGGTCCAGAGCGCGTTCGCCGGACGCAGGATCACACTGAGCGACGAGGTGAACGAATCCGAGCAGTCCACGAACTTCCACAACCGGGCGATCGCGTGGCTGCTCTATTCCGGCGGGACAATGTACTCCGACCCTATGCAGGCGTGCGATGTCTACACCCGGCAATGCTCGACCCTGGTGACGGCGAGGGACCTGGCCGCCATGGGCGCCACGATCGCCAACAAGGGCGTAAACCCGCTGACCGGAGACCGCGTGGTGCAGCAGGCACACGTGCCGGCCATGCTCGCCGAGATGACCATGGAGGGCATGTACACCGCGTCCGGGGACTGGGCCTACCGGGTGGGGCTGCCGGGCAAAAGCGGCGTGGGAGGTGGAATCCTGGCCGTGATGCCGGGCAAGCTGGCTATCGCCGGATTTGCCCCTCCGCTTGACCCTGCCGGCAACAGCGTCAAGGCGCAGGCAGCCGTGGCGCAGGTTGCCAAGGCGCTGGGCCTGAGCATCTACAAGGCCAGCGAGTACAGCGACTGAGTATTTCCGCCTAAGCGCGGCCGCCGAGGTCACCGGTAATCCGGTCCGCGGCGGCCCGCAGGTGCGGAACCACGGTATCCTCGATCCGCTCGTTCGGTGAGCTGTGCAGCTGGAGCGAGACGTTGGCTGCTGCCACCACCTCGCCGCCGGCACCGCGGACCGGCACCGCCACACCCCGCAGACCGTTTTCCAGCTCGTCCGCCACCCGGGAGAAACCATCGGTGCCCGCCTGGCGCACCACCCGTCGCAGCTGGTCCACATCCGCCACGGTACTGGGCGTATGCCGGCGGATCTGCACGCCGGCGAAATAGGCTTCCTGTTCCGGTTCCGGCAGCGCGGCCAGCAGCACCCTGCCCATGGAGGTAGCCCAGGCCGGGAACCGGGTCCCCACGTTGACCGCCACCCGCACCAGCCGCGGGGAGGTGATCCGGGAAACGTACACGACGTCGGGGCCGTCAAGAATGCACAATGACGTTGTCTCCCCCAGCAGTGCGGACAGCTGCTTCAAGTGCGGATCGGCAACGTGCGGCAGGGACAGGTGAGCAAGGAAGGAGGCACCGATATCCAGGGTCCGGGGCGCCAAGCGGAACACGGTGCCGTCGAAGCGGACGTAGCCCAGGTCCCGCAGGGTCAGCAGGAACCGGCGGGCTGCGGCCCGGCTGGTGCCGGCGGCCGCGGCAGCAGAGCTGACCGTGTGTTCAGGCATGTCCTCGCTGAACGCGCCCAGCACGGCAAAGGCCTTCTCCACGGATTTGACGAAGTAACCCTCCGCCGCGTCCTCTTTCTCCGTTTCCATGCCGTCCCCCACGCTGTCTCCTTACAACCCGCCCTGGGCGGCAAGATACTGGGATGCCAGCCGGACCGGTGCGTTGGGGGCACCGTAGCCGTCGTATTTCCCTCGCCGCTCCACCACTTCGAAGAACACGTTCCCCACGGTGGCGGTATAGAAGTGCAGGAACTCGCCGTCGTCATCGCGGTCGTACAGCAGGTTCAGCTCCTTCAGCATCCCCAGGAAACCGGGGTCCAGCCGGAACCGGGCGGCAAGGTCCTCGTAGTAGTTCGCGGGCACCGGCAGGAAGCGCAGGCCGCGGGCTGCAGCCCGCCGGGCAACGCCTGGCAGGTCCGTTGCGGCGAAAGCGACATGCTGGGGATACTCCGCGTCTCCGGGTGCTGACTCAATGCTGAGCGGAGCGATATTCAGCGCCAGCCGCACGGCGCCGTCGGCACTGCGCATGACCTGGCTGCGGACCAGGCCCATGGGGCTGGGCACTTCCTGCGAGGCCACCGGGGCCAGGGACAGCGTGGATTCGTAGAAGAGCACCGCCTCATCGAAGTGCTGCCAGGGCTGGGACAGATTGATGTGGTCGATGGCGGTGATCAGCGGTTCCCCGGTGCTGCCGCCGGATGCGGGGCCGAATTCCCCGGCCCAGGCAGCCGTGCCGTCGCCGGTGGCCTCGCAGAGGAAGACTTCAGTGGAATCGGGGGCGAACACCGCCTGCAGCACCTGCTCATCGGCCTGGCTGCGCCGCGGTACCGGGCGCGCCCGCAACTGCAGGGCGCGGGAGGCCGCCGCCTGCGGATCCTGGACATCCAGCCCCAAAGCGGAAATACCCGGTTCCAGGCCGTTGGCCTGCTGTCCGTTAATGATGACCCGCGCCCCGCCGGAGGTCCACAACTGCACTGGTTTGGTCCGGTGCCGTCCCTGGCAGCTGAAGCCCAGCTGGTGCAGGAGGGCGGACACGGAAGCCGGGTCTTCCGCCTTCACCTCGGCAAAGTTGAAGCCGCTGGGTTCGGCGACCCGCGGCAGGGTGGCCAGCGACATGGGGTGGCGGGCACCGCCGTCGCGCTCCGACAGGTAGGCGGCCGTGCGCTCCTCCAGCCAGATCAAGGACCGCATGGCATCCACAGCCGTACGTTCCTCCGCAGTCTGGCGGAACACGTCGTTGAAGATTTCCAGGGACACGGGACCGTCGTAGCCGCTGCGGACCAGGTGCGCCATAAAGGCCACCAGGTCAAAGGCCCCCTGGCCGGGAAAGACCCGGTAGTGCCGGCTCCAGGACAACACGTCCAGGGACAGTTCCGGGGCGTCGGCAAGCTGGACGAAGAAGATCTTCTCCGCCGGAATCTTTTCGATCGCGGCCGGGTCCCAGCCGCGCGAAAGGATGTGGAAGCTGTCCAGGCAGGTGCCGATGTTGGGGTGGTCGGCCAGATCCACCAGGCGCTGGGCGTGTTCGAAGTCGTTCACATAGCGGCCCCACGCCAGGGCCTCATAGGCCACCCTCACCCCGTAACCGGCGGCCAGCCCGCCAAGGCGCCGCAGCTGGGCGGCAACGGCGGCGTCGTCATCCACCGTGGCGGTGCCGACGTTGCTGCAGAGCAGCATGGTGTCGATGCCGAGCCGGTTCATCAGTGCAAACTTGGCCTCCGCCCGCAGCAGGTTGGCTTCCAGCCGGGCCTCGTCCACGCCTTCGAAATCACGGAACGGCTGGTAGAGATCCAGCGTCAGCCCAAGGGTTTGGGCCAGCCCGCGGATCTGCTCCGGGCTGGAGGGCGAGGCCACCAGGTCCGGTTCGAAGATCTCGATGCCGTCAAACCCGGCGTCGGCGCACGCGCGCATTTTCTCTTCGAGGGTTCCGCTGAGGCAGACAGTGGCTATTGAGGTACGCATGGTGCTCCCGTTCCGGCCTCAGCGGCCCTGTGCGATCAGTTCCAGGAAATGCGCATACATCCGTGCGGGGTCGGGCCGGATGCCGGTGATCAGCGCAAACGCATCCACCGCCTGGCCCACTGCCATCCTGCCTCCGTCCAGGACGCGGCACCCCCTGGCCCGGGCCCCGCGGATCAGTTCGGTGTCCACCGGACGGTACACGACGTCGGCCACCCACTGGGCGGGATCAAGCAGCGCCGGGTCGACGGCGGCGCCGGGGTGGGAGTGCATGCCCACCGGCGTGGCATGTACCAGTCCGTCGGCAGCTGCCAGGGCCGGGGAGAGATCAGCCGGGGTGCCGGCGGTGACGTGCCGGTCCGGGAACAGTCCGGCCAGGGCGGCGGCCCGTTCGGCGGCGCGTTCCGGATTGAGGTCCAGGAGGGTGAGGTTCCGCGTGCCGGCAGCGAGCAGGGCGTAAGCCACCGCCGCGCCGGCACCGCCGGCGCCAAGCTGCACCACCGAGTCCAGTGCGGCCCCCGGAAGGCCCTCCGCCAGTGCGCCGCGGAAGCCGGAGAAATCGGTGTTGTGACCGATGAACCGGCCGTCCCTGATCAGGACGGTGTTGACGGCACCCAGCCGGGCGGCGTCGTCTGACACTTCATCCAGCTCCGCCAGGACCAGCTGTTTGCACGGGTGGGTGACGTTGAAGGCGTTGAACCCGAGGTCCCGCCCCCAACGCAGCAGCTGCCCCGCATCGGATCCCGGACGGCCCAGCCGGGTGAGATCAATGGGGCGGTAGATATAGGGCAGGCCATGGTGTGCGGCTTCCCGCTCGTGCATGGGCGGGGTGAGCGAGGCGTCGATCCCCTCGCCGATCAGGCCGACAATAAATGATTCTCCGGTGCCGCTCATGGCCCTGTTCCTCCCGGTGCTGCTCTGGTCTTCCGGTGCTGCTCTGGTCTTCCGGGTTCGTGACGTTCCACCGCGGGCGTATTGCGCCACGGGTTGCCGGTCCCCCTGCTGTGAGCTACATTACTTCAAGCGTACGGATGATGCACACGCGTGCGCTTTCCGCACACTTCCCTTTACACAGCAACTGCGCACCACCTCCCCCGCGCACCTACCCCACCGCCCACGTCAGGAGAGATGCAATGGACGCATCCGCCCCCGCTGGATCAGCACCGGGCAAAACCCCGCGCAAAGCCGCCACTGCCAGCTTCATGGGCAGCGCCGTCGAGTATTACGACTTCTTTATCTTCGGCTCCGCGGCCGCCCTCATCTTCCCCCGCGTGTTTTTTCCGGACGCGGACACGCAGGCCAGCGTGATGTCCCTGGCCACCTTCGGATTCGCCTACGTGGCCCGGCCCGTGGGCGCCGTGATCCTCGGCCACTTCGGTGACCGGGTGGGCCGCCAACGGGTCCTGATGTTCACGCTGCTGCTGATGGGCGGTTCCACCTTCCTGATCGGCTGCCTCCCGGACTTCAACACCATCGGCTGGTGGGCGCCCGCCCTGCTCGTCTTCTGCCGCCTGATGCAGGGGCTGTCCGCCGCCGGCGAGCAGGCCGGAGCCAGTTCCATGACCCTGGAACACGCCCCGGACAACCGCCGCTCCTTCTTTACGTCCTGGACCCTCACCGGCACCCAGGGCGGGCAGATCCTGGCCGCCCTGGTCTTCATTCCCGTTGTGGCCCTGCCCGATGACCTGAAGTACGGCATCGGCTGGCGCATCCCGTTCTGGCTGAGCGCCGTAGTGGTGGTGGTGACGTACTTCATCCGCCGTTCGCTGCATGAAACCCCCACCTTTACCGAAGCAAAGGAACGCAACGAGATTGCGAAGCTGCCGGTGGGCGTCCTCCTGAAAAACCACTGGCGGGACGTCCTGAGGGTCATCTGCTGTGCCTTCATTGCCGCCGTCTCCACCGTGTACGGCACCCTCGCCATCAAGTACGGCACGGAAGTGGGCGACGTCGACGCAAACATCACGCTGTGGCTGGTGGTCGCCGGCAACGTGGTGGCACTGCTGACGCAGCCGCTCTTCGGCCGGTTGGCCGACCGGATCGGCCGGCGGCCGGTGTTCATTTACGGCGCCGTGTCCAGTGCGGTGATCATGCCCTTCTACCTGCTGTCCATGGAAACCGGGAACACCCTGCTGCAGTTCGCGTTGTCCATTGCGGTGTTCTCCTGCGGCTATGCCGCGGCCAACGCCGTCTGGCCGTCGTTCTACGGCGAGATGTTCAGTGCCAAGGTCCGCTTCTCCGGACTGGCCATCGGCACCCAGCTGGGCTTCCTGATGGCCGGTTTCGCACCGTCCATCGTGGCGGCCATCGGCGGACTGGAGGAAGGCGGCTGGGCCGTCACCAGCGTCTTTACCGCGGTAATCTGCGCCATTGCCGCCGTCTCCGCCTTCACTGCCCGGGAGACGGCACATGTCCCGACGGCGGAACTCGGCCTGGACGTGCCCAAGCCCGCTGCGCCGGTACGCCCGGCAACTGCGTAGGCAGCTGCGGAGACGGCTTCGGTGGCGTACTGCCGCCGAAGCCGTCTCCGTGTCACAGCCGTCTCCGTGTCACAGCCCGCGCAGGCGTGCCCGGCGGGAGGTCCAGGCAATATACCCCCCGAGTGCTCCCGTGGAGGCAAGCCCGGCACTCATCAGCGGCGCCTGCCAGGACTTCCACCGGGAGGAATCGCCCAGGGTCAGCTCCCCTACGCCGCGGATGAATGCGGACGCGAAAATCGCCGCCACCAACCGGTTGCCCACGCGCTCCAGCCGGATCACCAGCGGCAGCAGCTCCTCGGCACGCAGGTGCACCTCCATCCCCTCGAAGTCCAGGGTGTTGATCAGCCGGCGCACCTGGTCCGGCAGCTCGGTGCCCAGTTCCAGGACTTCCGTCCCGGCGCGCCCCAGCCGGCGGGCATAGTTCACCGGATTCAACTGCTGGCGGGCCATCCGCCGGGCATACGGCGCCAGCACGGGTCCCAGCCGGAAATCGGGATCCAGGACTTCGCCCATGCCTTCTGTCATGATCAGCATCCGCAGCATCAGCGCCATTTCGCGCGGCAGCTGGATGCGGTGAGTGCGCAGGATCCCCAGTCCGGTGGTAACTATGCTGCCGACCGGCGCCGTCCGCAGGTCCTTGCCCGAGTACATCCGGATCAACGGCCCGAGGTCCATCCGCAGTTTGACGCGGTCCACCCGCTCACCGGACGCATTGATCCGCAGGAGTGAGTTGGCCATCCGTTCCGGGTCCTTGCGCACAATCGCCACAAACAACCCGGACAGCTGGTTCCTGAGCCTTTCATCCACTTCCCCCACCATGCCGAAGTCGATGAGGCCCACCCGGCCGCCGGGTTCCACAAACAGGTTGCCCGGGTGGGGGTCGGCGTGGAAGAACCCGTCGTCGAACACCATCTTCATTTCGGCGGCTGTGGCGGCCCGGGCGAGCTCCGGGCGGTCTATTCCGGCTGCATCCAGCGCCGCGGTGTCGGTGACTTTCATGCCGTGCATGCGTTCCATGGTCAGCACCCGCGACGTGGTCTGTTCCCAGTAGACCTTCGGGATGCTGATGGCCGCACTGTCTTCGAAGTTCAGCTGGAAGCGGTCGGCGTTGCGGCCTTCCTGGAGGTAGTCCAGTTCGGAACGCAGGGTTTGCGCAAATTCCTCCATCAGGCCCGTGAGGTCATAGGCCCGGGCAGCTTCCCAGTGCTTGCTCGCGGTGTTGGCGAGGTTCTGCAGTATCTCCAGGTCCTGGGCAACTTCCTCGGCGATTCCCGGCCTCCGTACCTTGACCACCACGTCGGTCCCGTCCTTCAGCGTGGCCGCATAGACCTGGCCGATGGAGGCGCTGGCCATAACGGCCGTATTGAAGGAGCCGAACGTGTCCAGCGGGTCCGCCCCCAGCTCCTGCCGGAGTTCCTCGTGGATACGGGGCCACGGGACGGGAGCGGCGTCGTCCTGCAGCCGGGCCAGTTCCCGCTGGTACTCGGGCGGCAGCAGGTCCGGCCGGGTGGACAGCAGCTGGCCTATCTTGACGTAGGTCGGGCCCAGTTCCTCGAGGGCAATGCGCAGGTACTCGGGGGTGGTGCGGCGGGATTCCTGTTCCGGTTGCGGCTGGCGGCGAAAGGGAATCCTGCGGTCCAGCCCCAGCGCAGAGACCAGGAATCCCAACCCGTTGCGGGAGAGGATCTCGGCGATCTGCCGGTAACGGTCCAGATGGCTGATCATTGATCTGCTCCCGTCATAAGACTTGGTTTGCCGCCCGGCTGATTACCGAAACACTAACCGCAGGTGCCAGGCTCCTGCGGCATTGGGCGGCCTGCGCGGCGCCAACCGGTTGGGCGCTCTTCCGCATGCAGTGTTCCGGTCCTAGACTCCGTCCCATGCCGCCTGCCAACCCGCACGGATCCGACAGCTCCCCCAACACCCCCGCGGAGGCGGCCTTGCCGGCCCCCGCGGCGGCGCTCCCCGCGGCAGAGAAAATCGCGCTGCTCTCCGGGGCATCCTTCTGGACAACGGCACCTGCTCCTGATGCGGAGCTGCGGCCGCTGGTCCTTGCCGACGGCCCGCACGGACTCCGCAGGGCCCGCACCAATGCCGACGCCGGCCTCGGCGATGCCCTCCCGGCCACCTGTTTTCCCGCCGAGTGCCTCACCGCATGTTCGTGGGACCCCGATCTGCTGCTCCGGCTGGGTACCGCCGCAGCCCGCGAAGCGGCTGCTGCCCACGTGGACGTCATCCTCGGTCCCGGGCTGAACATCAAGCGGACACCGTTGTGCGGGCGCAACTTCGAGTACTTTTCCGAAGACCCGCTCCTGGCCGGACTGCTGGGCGCAGCCTGGGTCCGCGGCGTACAGGCTGAAGGCGTGGCCGCATGCCCGAAGCATTTCGCCGCCAACAACCAGGAGGCCGATCGCATGCGGATCGACGCCGTCGTGGATGACCGGACCCTGCGGGAAATCTACCTGCGGGCCTTCGAGACAGTTGTGCGCAGCTCCCGGCCGTGGACCCTGATGGCTGCCTACAACAAGGTCAACGGCGTCCATGCTGCCGAGAACGCGTGGTTGCTCACTACGGTGCTGCGGGAGGAGTGGGGTTTTGACGGGCTCGTGATGTCGGACTGGGGTGCGGTTACGGACCGCGCTGCCGCCCTGGACGCCGGGTTGGACCTGGAAATGCCGGCCAGCAACGGCCTGGGGGCAGTGGAACTGCAGGCGGGCCTGGACGCCGGCACGGTGAACGGGGACATGGTTGACACAGCCGTGGCGCGGCTGCTGCAGCTGGCCCAACGGACGGCCAATCCCGTACACACAGGCGTTGATGGCGACGCCCACCACCAACTGGCCCGCGAGGCAGCTGCCAACTCCATGGTGCTGCTGAAGAACGAGGGCGGCATCCTGCCGTTCTCTCCGGAGCTCCGGCTGGCCGTGGTGGGTGAACTTGCCCGCACGCCCCGCTATCAGGGGGCAGGTTCCTCCCAGGTCACCCCGACCCGGATCAGCGTTCCCCTGGAAGCCCTGGCTGCGCGGACCACAGCCGCTGTTTTTGCTCCCGGGTACCGGCTGGGCGGGGAGTCCGACGCCGGGCTAACGGCCGAGGCGGAGTCTGCAGCCGCTGCAGCCGACGCCGTGGTGTTTTTCCTGGGGTTGCCGGCGGACCGCGAATCTGAAGGTTTTGACCGCCCGGATCTGCGGTTGCCGGACAACCAGCTGGAGATCCTGCGCGCCGTCGTGGCGGCCAATCCCTGGACAGTGGTGGTCTTGAACAACGGCGGGGCAGTGGAGACGGAGTGGGCCGCGCAGGTGCCGGCGGTGCTGGAAGCCTGGCTCCCGGGGCAGGCCGGCGGCGAGGCGCTTGCGGACGTATTGCTCGGCGAGGTTAATCCTTCCGGCAAGCTGGCCGAGACCTTTCCGCACCGGATCGAGGACACCCCTGCCTTCGGCAACTATCCCGGGGAGGCCGGCACCGTCCGCTACGGTGAGGGCCTGCTGGTGGGCTACCGCTGGTACGACGCACGGGACATAGCCCCGGCCTTCCCGTTCGGGCACGGCCTGTCCTACACCAGCTTTGCCTACAGCGGCCTTGCGGTTACCGCCGGTTCCGGAGACGATCCGGTGCGGGTGGAGGTCACCGTCACCAACACCGGTTCCCGGGCCGGGGCCGAAGTGGTGCAGGTGTATTCGGGCTCCCCTGCCGGCGCACCCGATTCCGCGCCGCGTCAGCTGCGGGCCTTCAGCAAGGTCTTCCTCGCCCCGAACGCCTCCGACACCCTCGTGTTTACGCTTCCGCCCTCCGCGCTGGCTCGCTTTGATCCTCTGCTGCACCGGTGGATTACCGACGGCGGGACCCACCGGATCGACGTCGGATCCTCATCCCGCGACATCCGGCTCAGCGGCACGGTTGAGCTGCCCGCCGAGGGCGCCGCGGAGCAGGCCCTGACCCTGGACTCAACAGTTGCGCAGTGGCTGGCACACCCTCGCGGACAGCAGCTGCTGGGCGGCCTGGGCGGATCAGACGCGGATATGGCCGGTGCGCTGGCCATGATGGGCAGCCTGCCGCTGCGCCGGCTGGCCCGGTTCCCGGGCAGTCAGCTGACACCTGAGCTGCTCGCCGGGCTGGAACAGGCACTGCGGGCAGGCTGACGGCTGCTTACCCGGCGGCTGCCAGCGCGGACCGGTAGACCGCTTCATGGGCGGCGGCCACCCGGCGTCGTTCTGAGGTCCGCTCTGCCCTGCTCAGGGCGGGCCAGGGCCGCTCCGCGTGCAGCTGCTTCAGCGCGTTGGCGAGGGACTGTGCATCCAGGCCGTCCTCGTTGTGGACGAATTCCGTCACGGACGGCCGCTGCTGGGCATAGAAACCGCAGGACGGTGCCAGCACGCTGGTGCCAAGGTCCGTGCAGGCCTCCAGCCAGCCGGAGTGCGTGCCGAACCGATAGGGCAGCACGGAGACGTCCAGGCTGGAGAGGTAGTCCCACAGCTGCGGCTCATCAAAGTAATCCCGCACCTGCAGGTCCAGCCGGCCGGCGTCTGCCGCCTCGGTGAGCCACTTGTGCAGTTCGGGACGGAACTTGTCTCCGCCCGGTGCCAGGATGTCCGGATGTCCGTTCACCTGCAGCACCGCGCCGGGCAGTGCTTCCACGGCCTCCAACAGGGCGGGCAGGATGGCGCCCTCCATCATGTTGGGGCGCAGGCTCTTCAGGTGCACGCCCACCCGGAATTCCTGCCGCGCCGGCCCGGCCTGGCGTTCTGCCTGCCGGCGTTCCAATTCGGCCAGGTCCACCACATGCGGGTGCGGCAACACGTGCGGCGTGCGCCCCCACCGGCGTTCGACGGCGGCGGCGGCGCCGGGGGTCAGCGTAATCAGGTCATCGGCAGCGTTAATCAGGACATCCAGCTGCGCGTCGTGCGCTTCCGGGGTGAGGTGGTGTGGATTGCGCAGGTCATGCACCGTGTAGATGAGCGGCTTGCCCTGGGACTTAAGCTCCTCGGTGACGGCGCGCAGGTCGGCGGGAGAAATGGCATCGAAGCCGAAATGGATGTGCATCAGGTCGAAGGTGTCGGCGTTCTCCCGGATCCACTCGGCGTCGAGCATCACCGGCGGCCACCACTTCGCCTCCGTCGACTGGCCGGGGTTGCGGGGATCCGGGTCCGGCAGGCGCACCACGCAGCCAGGCTCCCCCGGAACGGCGTCCGTGTGGCGGATATACACCTGGCTGTGCGGCACAGATGCCACCCTGATCATCGAATCCGCTGTGCCCATGCTTCCTCCCCTGCGTTCCGCCTGCCCAAAACGTCTTCAGTATACTTACTAATTCCGGGCGCCTGATGACGGGCGCTCCCGGCGGAAGGAAGGCATGCAGGGGCAATACGCGGGCAGTGACCGGCAGTTTTCGGTGCTCATCATCAGTTCCGGCAGGGACGCGCATCTGGCCAATGCCGTGCTGGGCATCAACCGTTCCACCCGGCTGCCGGCGGAAATAATCGTCTGTTACATGAACCAGGCCGAGGCGGTTCCGCCGCCCAGCCGGCTTCCCCTGCGGAGAGTTCATGTGGAATCCGGCACCGGACTGCCGCTCCCGCTCGGCGCGGCACGCAACGCCGCTGCGGCCGCTGCCCGGTTCCCGGCCCTGGTGTTCCTGGACGTGGACTGCATCCCGGCCCCGGACATGTTCGACGTGCTGCTGGCGGACCTGGACCGGTCCGGCGGTTTGGTAATGGCCGCCCCGCGCTACCTGCGCGCCGACGCCGAGGTACAGCGTTGGGCAGACGACGGCGAGGTGACGGTGCTGCATCAGGGCTCGGTTCCGCACCATGCCAGGGCGGCGTTGGCACCGGAGCTAGGCCAACCCGCCGCGGTCTCGCAGGAATATGCCCTGTTCTGGTCCCTGGGCTTCGCCGTCGACCAGGCGGTCTTCGACCGGATCGGAGGCTTCGATGAGGCCTTTGCCGGATACGGCGGGGAGGACACCGATTTCGCTTTTGCCGCGAGGGAACAGGGCGTCCCGCTGGCTTTCTCGTCCGCCGCCATGTTCCACCAGCACCACGGAGTGCACCGTCCCCCACTGCAGCATGTGCAATCCATTGTGGTCAACGCCCGGGTGTTCCGGCGCAAATGGGGGGCCTGGCCCATGACCGGCTGGTTGGAGGCCTTCGACCGCCAGGGCTATGTGTCCTGGGACCGGAACGGCAGCGAACTCAGGCTGCTGAGGTCCCCGGGTGCTGCAGAACTCGCGGCCGCGCGGGTGGATGCACCGTATTGAGCAGCCGGAACGGACTCACACGCTGCTGAATTCGTGCCCCGCGTCCGCGTCGGTTCCTGACACGGCGCTTTCCACGGCGGCGAGGAAACGGTCCCGGAAACGGTCTGCCGATACCAGCAGCGTGCGGCCCAACTGCTCCGGATCGGTACCGCGCAGCCGTTCAAGCAGGGCTGCCCAGTCCCCCGCTTCGGCGAACGTCGGGACGGAGGAGGCGCCGGCCGTCGTCAGGGAGCGGGCGAAAAGTTCCTGTTCCCGGAACGGGCGGGGTTCGGGGATCACCAGCACGGGGCGCCGGGCTGCTGCGGCGGCAGCAACGGCGTTGTGCCCGCCCGAGGTCAGCACCACATCTGCGGCTGCCAGCCGGGGGCCGGGATCGGCCACCACGCCCAGCAGGTCGATGTTGCCGGGCAGGTCCTGCGGCGTTCCGGCCGTGCGGCCCATGATTTCCCACCGCCAATCGGGGGTCTGCCGTGCGGCGGCAAGCACGTCCGAGAGCTGTACCCCGCTGCCGCCCAGCGAGGTCTGCACCGCCACCGTTCGCGGACGGACCTCCACGGTGCCCGGTGCGGGAGCCGCGGCCGGTGCGAGCATGCCCAAATAGGTGCTTTTGCCGCCGTAAACGGAGAGGTGCCCGGGATCTTCAATGGCGTCGGGGAAATAGGCGATGAGCCCGTTGACCGATTCGTAGGCCAGGCGGTGCGGGGTGTCCGTCCGGTCCCCGTGCATCCGGCGATGGATAACCGGATATCCGCAGAGGCGGGCGAACACGGCGACCTCCACGGACACATCCACCACCACTGCGTCCGGGGCAAAGTCCTGCCACAGCCGGTGCAGCTCGGCGAACCGTTCCCGGACCAAGGACGCGGCCGGGGCATAGTGGAGGAAATCCCCGGGGCCGGGCGCAAACGGTCCGTCAGGGCCGACGTCGGGCGGCAGCGCGGCGAACCGTGCGGTGCCGGGCAACCGTGGAGTGCCGCCGGGCGGCAGCGTGCCGGTGACCAGCAGGTCCACGGCACCCAGGCGGGCGATGTTGGCCGCGTGCCGCAGGTGGCCGGTGCCGTGGTGGTGGGCGTAGTAGGCGATGCGGGGAAGGCGTGGGGCAGGCAAATGCAGCTCCGGTCAGTGTGCCAGGGCGGCGGAGGTAGGCGAAGACGACGGCAGGCCCTCAGGCTGCAGCAGTGACTCCACCTGTGCCTCATACGAGTCCACCATGGTGGCGGCGCTGAAGCGTGCGGCCGATTCGCGCACGCCTGTGCGGTCCAGGACTCGGGCTGACCTGACGGCCTCGGCCAGCGCGTCGGCACCAAGGCCCGAGGCGAGCCGGCCGGCGCCGGCATCAATGATTTCGGGCATGGCACCCAACGGCAGGGCAGCCACCGGAGTGCCGCAGGCCATGGCTTCGAGGGCGGTGAGCCCGAACGGTTCGGACCAGACCGGAGAGGCGATGAACACCTCACCCGAAGCCAGGAAGGCCGCGAGGCTGCGGTGGTCCAGGTGGCCGACGTGCTTCACGCCTTGTCCCAGATGGGGTGCAACAACCCGGTCGAAGTACTTCCGGTCACTGATCGGACCGGCGAAGTGCAGTTCCATGCCGGCCGTACGTGCGGCGTCGATGGCGATGTGCAGCCCCTTTTCCGGCGTGACGCGTCCGGCCCAGACCGCGACGCCGGCGCGCGTGGGTGCGCCGGCCGGCCAGTCGGCCAGTCGGATGCCGTTGTGCACCACCTGCAGGTCCGGCAGATGCGCCGACCAGCCGGTGGCGTTGCGGGCGGACACGCTGAGAAACCGGTGCAGCGGCGAGAGCGGCGCCCGGCCGTCGTCCACCGCGTCCACAATCCACGGCAGCGGCGGGGTGTGCAGGATGGTCAGCATCGGCATGTCGGCCAGCTCGATGTACGGCAGCAGACTGAGCGAGTTGTTCACGACGACGTCGAACCCGCCGTGCCGAACGGCATCCATGGCCCGCCGCAGGGCGTTGTCCAGGGTGGTCTGCTGGAGGCGCATGTCGGCCGCGGCCAGTCCGCGGCGGAATTCAAAGGAGGAGTCCAGTACCGGGACCATGCGGCCGGTGGTGGCGGAGCCTTCCTTGGCGAAGAGGGTCACCTCGTGGCCGCGGCAAGCGAACTCATCCGCCATGAGGGACGTGTGCATCTCGAGTCCGCCAAGGAAGGGGCTGGCGATGGGGTGGTGCAGGTGGGACAGGATGGCTATGCGCAGCGGATCCCTTCCTGCCGCGCGCCCCTTCGGCAGGGGGAACTCGAGACTCATATTAGTAAGTATGCCTTGTATTTATGCAGGACCCCGGCAGGCGGGGTTGGGACTGCTGGGTGGGGGGGTGGGGCGGTCAAGGCCAGACCCGTCCAGATCAGACCCGGGTCGATCACCGGACCAGGCCGCCAGGGCCGCCGCTTATAGGGTGGCGTCCGCCCGGGCCGTTTGCTCCCCAGGTTGGCAGAGAGGCGTGTTCACTGGTCACATCCGGCAACGGTAGGTTCGCAGGCCATGAGCCCAGTGGTCGTACGCTCACCGGCCGTAATCGGGGTGCCGGGTAGAGGCGGGGCTGTGGCCCGGTAGCGATGACCGGTGGGTGACATGGTTTCCACGGTGTGCCGCATGTGTCCGCTCTCCCCCGGCGGTCCCGCAGCTACCGGCTTCGCCGTCCACCCTGGCGATTCCTTCGCGTGGTTGCAGGCCTCGCACAGCCCTTGGAGGTTTCGGGCATCGGTGGCCCCGCCGTCCTTGTGCGGTCGGATGTGGTCCATGTGCCGGATGGGTGCATCACACCACAGCGTTCGGCAGGTCTGGTCTCTAGCCGTGATCAGCCGGGTCAGGTTCGCAGGCACAAAACGGGCCTTCGAATCCATGCTGATCAACTCGCCTGTGGTCGGCGCGGTGTAGAGGCGGCGCAGCCAGACACCTGCCTGCTCTGCCTGCTCTGCCTGCTCTGCCTGCTCTGCCTGCTGCCAGTGAAAGCCACCGGAAGTAAGGGACAATCCTGTCGGATCCGGATCCGGATCCGGATCCGGTGCCGTGCCCGGGCCGGATGGTGAAGAGGCAGACGGTCGGGAGGCAGGCGGCGGAGAGGCAGCGCTCCCGTTTTTCTTCTCCCGGGTCCCCCGTGCCGTCGCCTTGCGGACCAGGTCCCTCGCCCACAACGCCGGCACGATCCCGTACCCGGCCAGGAACGCAGGCTCACGGTCCCCGGCCAGCAGCGAACGGTCCGTCATTACCAGCTGCACCTCGACCGGCACCTGCTCCGCCTGGGCCTGCCCGGTGATCCGTTCCACCATCGTGTCCGCCATGATCTGGCCCCGGCCCCTCACATCACCGCGGGCACGCAACGAATCCGCTTCCCGGCTCAACGCCGCGAACACCGCCACGCCCTGTGCCACCGGCAACAGACCGGTCAGGTACGTCATGGTGTCCGGGGCCGGACGGCAGGAGACATACCGGTCCTCCACCGCCTTCGCCGCCCGCCGCACCAACGCCGCCTGATCAATCCGGTACGTGATCTTCCGGATCAGGGCGATCAGCCGCCCATCCCCGAGCCCCTCCAACACGGACGGGTCCCCTGCAATCTCGCGGTCCACCAACCTGCGGTCCTCAACGCTCAGGCATGCCGTCTCCCGCACCAGCAGGGTTGCGCGCCACTCACTGATCCGACCCTCAGACAACGCCGAAAGAGTGCACGGCATCTCCGTAGTCAGGGCTTTCGCGAAACCCAGGATCCGGCCACCCCTGGCTGGGGACTCACGCCGGGCCAGAGCAACCTGTGCGGCCACCCCGACCCCCTGCTTCTCCGCCGGCAAGCCCGCCCGGGCATGGCCGGCACGCACCGATGCATCCAAGGCCGACGCGACCCGCGCCTGTGCCGCGCTGGCGGCAGCCTTCAATTCCTCCAGGGCCCTCAACCGGTCCACCAGCCCCGCCTGGGAATCAGCAGCAATACCGGCGAGCGCCTCAGCCGAGGACAATTCCCGGATCACCGACGCCAGCGCAGCAACGGACCCTGCTCTACATACGCCTTCCGGCGCCGTTGACCCGGCAGGCGGCATTGCTCCTGCAGGCGGCATTGCTCCTGCAGGCGATAACGGGTGCGATACAGCGGGTGTCTGTGTCGCGGGCCGCGCCATGCGGGTCGGCGCTTTTGTAGTCCGCACTCTTATAGGGGACGTCGCCGGGCTTACCGCGACCACAGGCATCATTGGATGCATTTCCATCACTGCCGCGCCCGAAACTCGGCCCGTGCGCGGGTCAGGGGTTCCACTCATGGGACGATCCCCAACTGCATTCGATTCGAACATGTGTTCGATAGTATCTGCGCCAGAGGAGAACACAACAGGTGGTTTTGGCCCTGTGGAAAGATACTCCCGGCAACCGGACGGCAGCTGCGTACGAGCGCCTGTCCTCGGACCCCAGCAACGGCGCGGCTTGTCCTGGCTGGTCCCAGAGCGTCAGTCCCCGAGTACCGGGCCGGTGCGCGTCAGTCTCCAAATGCGTTGGCTGGCTACCAAGAGGTCCGGGCCAGCGGCTGGGGCGCTTTGGTCGCCGACTCCGAGCGTCGCTTAGCGGGTCTCATCAGGCAAGTTTCATCAGGCGAAGCGCCACTGGTGAGGCACAACCCAGCCGGTCAGGATTCCGGATCGAACTGGAACGCACGGACTTCCTGGGCGCAACGGCACGACTGCGCTATTTTGGCCGCCCAACGGATCGCGTCTTCGTACGCCGGTAATTCGAGCACGGTATACCCGCCCTCCAGCTGGCTTGTCTGCGGATACGTTGACTGCTCAACTGTTCCATCCGCAGAGACCATCACGGGCGGAATCCCTTCGTCAATGCCGCCGCCGAAGACCCACACGCCCGCCTCTTTGGCCTCGCGGACCACAGCGTGCGAGGCATCCGCTACTGCCTGGAGCTCACCCGCTGGAATCTGCATGGCACCGCTGGGGAATGAAATCAGGTACTTCGTCATAACGTTCACCGTCCCTCGCGGCACCGAATCAGGTCCGCGCCGTCGCCGCGCTACGGGGAACAGAACGCTCCCACCGCAGAACTGTAGACGGGTCCCCCGTGAACGGGACCAGTGTGTTGCCGCCTGCCGGGGTGCAGAAGCAGGCGAACAGGCTCGTGCGGACAAATCCGCGCCCCACTTAACATGCCGCCCCGACAAGGCAGGCAAACCGAGCTGCAGGAATTATCCGGACACGCCCAGACAACCCACAAGGGACAACGGCGTTATCCGGAGAAAGGCAGAGGCGGGAAGTGGTGGGTCGGCAGCCGGTCACGGTCGTAGCTGATGCTGGTGTAACCGTGCGGTGCGGGCTTGCCGTGCTCGTCCAGATTGACGAAGACGATCTTCTCGATGGTCAGGATGCTGTCGCGGGTGATCATGTTCCGCACTTCCGCCTGCATGGTGAGCGAGGTACGGCCGAATTTGGTTGCGGTGAGCCCCATTTCGATCAGGTCCCCCTGAACGGCAGAACTAACGAAGTTGATCTCCGACATGAACTTGGTGACCACCCGGCCATTGCCCATCTGCAGGATGGCGTAAACGGTGGCCTCTTCGTCGATCCAGCGCAGCAGGCTCCCGCCGAAAAGGGTGCCGTTTGCGTTCAGGTCCTCGGGCCGGACCCACTTGCGGGTGTGGAAATTGTTGTTCTCAAGGGGCATATATTCAGCTTATCCACAGCCTCAGGGCCGACCCGACCGTTCTGCGGATGCCTTGCTCACAAACCCCTGTTAGCTGCCCGACGTCGGTGTGACGGCGGTCCTGCCTGCGCCCGCTTTCAGCAAGCCTCAGCAGCCCTCAGCGGCCCGACGGCGTGTGAGCACGGACGACGCCGGACACCGGCCTTGCGGTATCCAACAGGCTAGTCGGGACGCTCGTTGAGCAGGTCCCCCAAATGGGTCAGGTCGCCGTCCGGGGGAACCGGCAGGCATTCGAGGACCTCTGACTGCACCAGGGCGTCAATGAGCGCCGCCGAGCCACCCACCAAGGTGGAATCGAAATCGATTTCCGTTGCAAGGAACCACTGACGGTCTGCAGGCCACAGCAGGTTGGGGCTCTGCAGCCCGTCCCAGCCGCTGACCTCCTGCCATCGCGGATCCGAGAAAAGGGACAGGGCGGTATTAAAGAGCAGATACCTGCGGCCGGGAAGTTCAAGCCGGCCCGCACCGGAAAGCCCGTCCCCGCCAAACGCCTGAGGCAGGGGTTCCTCACGGGTGTGTCCGTCGCCGTCCAGGACCACACGCACACCTGCACCGGTGACCCACCCCCAGCCCTCCCACAAGCCGGCAACGCACTGGCCCGGGTTCTGCGTGTGCCCGGCAAGGATGCGGGCCACTTCGGCCAGGCTGTCCGCGGCGAGTGAACCGATCAAAGGATCTTCATACTGCCAGCCCGGCTCATTCCACACCGGATTCCGGTAGCCGGCCAGAACGGACTCCCACTGCATGAGGGGGTGGGCCACTGTGCCGCGGGCATCAGCCAGTTCGCGCCACTGCATCCGGCGGGATTCCACCGTCACGGGATAGTCGCGCTCCCACGCCATCAACTGGGCCCGGACGGGATGGAAGATCCGTGCGTACGCTTCGAATCCGCCCGGGACGGTCCCGGTGACTGTCCCCGCCTGTGCCAGCCGGGCTCCAATCCACAGTCCGGAGTCGGCATCGGCAAGGGGGCCCTCCAGCGGCGTCGTCATGCGGCCAGTATGCCCCAACGCATCGTCCGATCCGACCCCTCTGCGGCAACCGCGTGTCCCCGGGCAGCTCCGCCGTGCCTCCGCGGTAGGTTGGCGGCAGCCCCGCCGCGCTTGGACGGGCGGGCCACAGACAGGGCCACGGACAGGGCCACGGACAGAGCTACGGACACGATCGCACGGACGGGTATCCACCCACAGGAGGGCACGCATGACCAGCAGGATTTCCACTGTACACATGGACGCCAACGACGCCGCCGCCGTCGCCGCCTTCTGGCAACAGGCGCTGAACTGGGACCTCACCTACGAGGACGGCCTCTACAGCCTTACGGGACGGGACGGACAGGGCCTGGACCTCGACATCATGGCCGTGCCGGAGGGTAAGACGGTGAAGAACCGCCTGCACCTGGATCTGGTGGCCGACGGCTGTACGCAGGCCGAAGAAGTGGAACGCCTGATCGGACTCGGTGCCCGCCGGGTGGACGTGGGCCAGGACAGCACCGTCACCTGGGTGGTCATGGCAGACCCGGAAGGCAATGAGTTCTGCGTACTCGGCTGACGCTGACGGCCGTGCCTCAGCCGCCGGAGGATCCGCCGCTGCGCGGTCCGGACGCGGGCGGCCCGGACGCGGGCGGCCCGGACGCGGGCGGCCCGGATTCCGGAGGGCCCGACGGCGGCGGGCCCGCCCGCAGGTCCCGGGCGTCCGCGGGCCCCTGGTCCAGCCGGAACGGCGGATACTCGTCACGCATCAGCGACGTATAGGCGAGCACCCGGTAGGACCAGCGCTGCAGCCCCATGATGAAGTCGAACAACTGCCGGGGGTAGCGGCGCGTAAAGAGCAAGGCTACGGCGGCAATGAACACCAGCAGGCCCAGCAGGGAAAAACCCGCCGTCCACCACTGGTCGCCGAACCCGCCTCCCTGCCCCCTGCCCCACACCGGCCCGCCGTCACCATACCCGTAACCCCGCGGACCGAACATCCCGGGAGTCCTGGCCAGCACCAGTGCAGTACCGCTGAACACCGACACCACCAAGGCCTGCGGGATAACCAGCAGCCACCACTTCACCAGCACCAGTCCCCGGGACAGCCGTTCGGGATAGTCCACGGAGAAATCCGCGGGATAGTTCTCCCGGTCCAGGCTGAACGGCGGATACCGGTCCGTGCCGAGCACGCCGGTGGCATAGAAGGCCACCCGCCAGCTCCAGCGGATAACACCCACATTGAAATCGAACAGCGCCCGGGGGTACCTGGCGGTAAACAGAATGGCGAAGAAGGCAATGACCGTGGCCACCCAGAACGCGATCCAGAGAAAGGCCAGCAGGAAGAAGTGCGGAATGGCGAGGAACCACTTGACCAGCCACAACCAGCGGGACAGCGGCCCGTCCAGTTCGCCGTAGAGCCGGGCGGGATACGGATCCCCGGATCCCGGGCCGTGCCGCCCCGGGGGGACCGTCGCCCGGGTATCTGCGGGGTGCGCAGCAGCGGGGGCGTGGGAACCCGCGGGCGAAGGCGCAGCGGCAGGCACGGCGCCGGCGTCGGGCCGGGATGTACCCTCCGGCACTGACGGGCCCACGGCACCGGGAGCAGCTCCCCCGAATCCGGGCGGTTCCGGTCCGGACAGTGGGCCGGAGGCGCTCGCAGGCTGGCCGGCGGTCATGGCGTGGCCGGTATCCGGGACCGGGCCGTACCCGTAGGCCCGCGCCCCCGGATACCCGCCGGTACCTGGATCATCCCCGGCGCCCGGATGTCCGGGCCGGCGGTTCCGGCCCGTCAGGATGCCGGCCAGGATCAGGGCAATACCGCCGAGGAAGAGGACCACAGCCCCGAGCAGGAGCCACCACGCGGCGGTCCCGAACAGGCCGGAACGAACGCCGGCCTGCAGGTCCGCGGTCACTTGGGGTGAGCCGTCGGCGTTCATCACGACGACGGTCCAGTCGCCGCTCGACGGGGCCCAGGTGATTTCCCGGGTTCCGCTCCCCTCGGAGGCAGCCGCCCAGAACGTCTGTTGCGCGGGCGGCCCCGGAACACCGGTTCCCGGTGTTTCCTCGTACTCCACCGAGAACGGATCAAACCGTACTTCCTCGATCTGGGACGTGGCCACACCGGCCAGGTAACGGTCCACGTCGGCTTCGGGGCCGATGCCGATGAAAAGGTCCCCTCCGGGATTCGTTGCGCGCACGAGGACCTGCGCGATGTCCGCATCTCCCCCGGCGTCGGGACCGATTTCGGCGGGGGCGCTGGTGATCGCATAAGTACCGACGGAGTAGGTCTCCTTCGGAACCGAGAGGTAGCCGCCGTCGCGCTGTGCTCCAGCCAGGAGCCCCAGGACCGCGGCGCCGGCTCCCAGACCCAGACCGGCCAGCACCAGCAAGGCGCCAATAACAATCATGACGATCCTGGCCGGCTTCATGGCAGTGCCCTTCGCTCGCAGATCGGCGGTGGGAAACGGCTGTGGAAACGCTAAAGCTGCGCGGTGCGTCCTTCAAGCGTTCGCTCCCCCGCTGGGGGTGTCAAGGAAAGCGCCGTCCCGGACTTCTGGAATGAGCTTTACTGCTCCTGCCCCACCGTGGCGGCTGCTGAACCGTTACCCGCGCCTCAGAAGTTGATCATGTGTCCGGTCAGCCCGTGGAAGGCCTCCTGCAGTGCCTCGCTCAGGGTCGGATGGGTGTGCACGTTGCGGGCCAGCTCGGAGGCGGTGAGGTCCCACTTCTGCGCCAGGGTGAGTTCCGGAAGCAGCTCGGAAACGTCGGGGCCGATCATGTGCCCGCCCAGCAGCTCCCCGTACTTGGCATCAGCCACCAGCTTCACGAAGCCCACCGGTTCCCCCAGCCCGTGGGCCTTGCCGTTGGCCGTAAACGGGAAGGTACTGACGAGGACCTCGTGGCCTTCGTCCCGGGCCTGCTGCTCGGTGAGCCCGAAGCTGGCCACCTGCGGCTGGCAGAAAGTGGCCCGCGGCATCATGCGGTAGTCGCCCAGCGGCATGGTTTCGGCCTTGCCGATGGTTTCGGCCGCCACCACACCCATGGCCTCTGCCACATGTGCCAGCTGGAGCTTGCCGGTAACGTCACCGATGGCGTAGATGTGCGGAACATTGGTGCGCATGTAGTCGTCGATGCCGATGGCGCCGCGGTCGGTGAGCTCCACGCCGGTTTTGTCCAACCCGTAGCCCTCGGTCCGCGGGGCAAAGCCGATGGAGAGCATCACCCGGTCCGCTTCGATGCTTCCCTGCTGGCCATTTTTGTCCGTGTAGGTCACAGTGACAGAGGAACCGTTGTCCTCCACGGTCTCCACCTTCGTGGAGGTGAGGATGGGCACGCCCAGCTTCTTGTACTGCTTGGTGATCTCCTTGGAGACGTCTGCGTCCTCGTTGGGCAGCGCACGGTCCAGGAACTCGATGATGGTGACGTCCACCCCGTAGCTGCGCAGGACGTAGGCGAACTCCATGCCGATGGCACCGGCGCCGACAATAACCATCTTCTTGGGCAGGTTCCGGTCCATGATCTGGGCTTCGTAGGTGACCACATTGTCGCTGAGCTCAACGCCGGGCAGCAGGCGGACATAGGTTCCCGTGGCCAGGATGGCGTTGTCGAAGGTTATGGTCTCGCTGCCGCCCTTGGAGAGGCTGACCTCAAGGGTGTGGTCGTCGGAGAACACCCCGTGCCCGTCATATTCGGTGATCTTGTTCTTCTTCATCAGGAAGTGCACACCCTTGACGCGGCCGTCGGCCACCTGCCGGCTGCGGTCAAAGGCAGCACCGAAATCGAAGCTCACATCGCCGCTGATTCCGAACGTCTTGGACTGGTTGGTGAAGATCTGCGCCAGCTCGGCATTGCGCAGAAGAGCCTTCGAGGGGATGCAGCCGACGTTCAGGCACACCCCGCCCCAGTACTTTTCCTCCACGATGGCTGTCTTCAAACCCAGCTGGGCGGCCCGGATTGCGGCCACATATCCGCCCGGTCCGGCTCCCAGGACTACGACGTCGTAATGTTCGCTCATGCTGACAAACTCTCCTTAGCTGGGGTGCGGGAAAATCATAAGCCAGCTTAAGACTCTCACGCGGGCACCGCGAGGGGCACCGACCGGCAATCAGATGTAGCCCCGGTACCCGGCCCAGGCCCGACGACGCTCCGGAAAGGGATCCGACTCAATCCGGTCTGCTTTGTCGAAGACGCGCGTGTGCCGGTGGAATTCGTCGTAGCCCGGCCAGTCCCCGCCCGGATGGGCGTGCCGGGCCAGGCTGATCAGGGAACCCTGGAACCTGCGCGAAAGAGCCTTCAGTTCCTCCGCTCCGCCCAGCAGCGTCAGCGCCTTCACCATCCCGCTTCCGGTGTCCCCGAACATCACCGGAACGTCGAAGGAATGCGTGGCGCCGAAGCCCAGCAGGTTCATCATCGGCGTGGCGTAGTCATAGCGGTAGGTCCAGGTGGGCGCGACCCGGGAGTGGCCCTCGGCGACCATCTGGCTGGGATACCAGAACACCAGGTCGCCGCTGATGTCCACTGACCGCTGCCGGGACGGATAGCCCGGATACGCAGCTACGACCCGGTCCCGGGCCAGCGGGTCCGTGCCGGCGAACATTTTCTCGATCCGCTCCGGCGTGGAGGGCAGGATGTTTGAAACCTTTGCGAAGAGGGCACCTTCCCGGGCCATGGTTCCCAGCACCAGGGGCACCGGCGCCGCCTCTCCGTCCAGGAAGGTGTCAATGGGATGCCGGGGCAGGAAATCGCCGTCGATCACGGGAGAGACACTCAGCGTGCCGGGCTGTTTGACCGGACCGATCTTGGTGGTCATTTTCCGGGTGGCCTCCACCAGCTTCGCCACGCTGATGGTGCTCAAGGCCTCGGCGGCGCGGGCAGGGCTGATCCCGAGAATCTCCAGCAGATCCTCCGCCCAGGCGGCATGCATCTTCGGGTAATAGGCGCCCGACGGTGCAGGGCTCTGCGCATAGGCTTTGTGGAACAGCCGGCCGGCGCTGGGAATGCACATCAACGACGTGACCGCTATGGCCCCGGCGGATTCACCGAACAGGGTGACGTTATCCGGATCCCCGCCGAACGCCTCGATGTTCTGCTGGACCCATTCCAGGGCGGCTACCTGGTCCCGCAGGCCCATGTTCGCGTCGAAGGGCCTCTCCGGCGTCGAATAGGCGCGGAAGTCCATGAACCCCAGGGCGCCGATGCGGTAGTTCAGGGATACGTAGAGAACATCACCGTCCCGCACGATGTTGGTGCCGCGGTAGGTGGGTTCGGCGGAGGAACCCGAGCTGAAAGCGCCACCGTAGAGGTAAACGAGCACGGGACGCAGCGATTCCGAGGGCTCCAGCGGGGCGGTCACGTTGAGCGTGAGGCAGTCCTCGTCCATGGCCACCCGGCGGCGGGTTCCGGTCAGGTTGGGTGCCTTGGACTGTGGCGGGACCGCACCGAAGGCCCCGCCGTTACGGATGCCGCTCCAGCTCTTGGCCGGCTGCGGTGCACGCAGCCTCAATTCCCCTACCGGCGGGGCGGCATACGGGATGCCCCGCCAGGTCCGCACGCCGTGCTCGACAATTCCCTGCACCAGCCCGTTGCCGGTCTCAACCACCAATGAGGAAACGTCAATAGCCACGATCGCCTCTTTTCGCCCGGCGGAGACTTGCGACTATTCACGATAGACCCGCCCGCGGGGCGCCGCCAGACGCACGACAGCCTGCCGGGCGGCAGGGCAGCTATTTAGCCGGCGCGCGTTAGGCTGCCCCGCGTTTGCCGGCGCCATGCGGGCACACCGGATGCATCTGGCATGCCGGTACACCACGGGGGAAGCGTAAGACTAGGCCACAGCAGCGAGCTGGCGCCCGGCAGGGCGGACTCCCGCGGCCCCTGCAGCCCGGGACTGGTACCGGTGAACGGCCAGTTCCTTGAGGCAGAGCAACGCGACGGCAATAACGTTGAGCGCGATCTTCGTTCCGGTAGACCAGTCGGTGCCCACACACAGGAGCCAGACGGTAATCAGGACCGGCAGATCCGCCAGCCTCAGCGCCTTCACTGAGCGCTTCCGGGGCCGCGACGCCGGGCACAGGCAAAGTCCGCCGTGCCGTGGTGCATTGTTCCAGCGCTGCGCCTACCCCTGACGCCCTGCGCAAAGGCTGCAGAGCAGCCGGCATTTCCAATCCATGGAGCCATGTGGACACTTCTTCCGTGAAATCGCCCGAGACCTGAGTTCTGCATCCCTGCAGGGATGCAACATAGCATAATTTGTATCACATGAGGGCATGATCCACGGCGCAGGACGTACGACGGCGGAACCTTACCGGATGCCGACCCTGCCGCCGTCCACTGTCCACCGCGTGTCGAGGCGGACATTTTCCAGCAACCGGCGGTCGTGGGAGACCAGCAGCAGTGCCCCCTCGTAGCTCTCCAGTGCTTCCTCCAGCTGCTCGATGGCCGGCAGGTCCAAGTGGTTGGTCGGTTCATCCAAAACCAGAAGGTTCACGCCGCGTGCCTGCAGCAGGGCCAGCGATGCCCTGGTGCGTTCCCCGGGGGAAAGTGCCGCAACCCTCGCGCCCACCTGGTCTGCCTTGAGGCCGAATTTGGCCAGCAGGGTGCGCGTCTCGGCGGACGACAGGTCCGGGACTGCGGCTTCGAATGCCGCGCCCAGAGTGGCGTCCGGATCCAGCTGGCCCCGGCCCTGGTCGATCTCGCCGACGGCTACGGAAGCCCCCATGGAGGCAGTACCGGCGTCGGGAGTCTCCCGGCCCAGCAATAGGCGCAGCAGCGTGGACTTTCCTGCGCCGTTGGGACCGGTAATGCCGATCCGCTCCCCCGCGTTGACCTGCAGCGAGACGGGACCGAGGGTAAAGCCGCCGCGCTCCACCACAGCCTCGTTCAGGGTGGCCACCACGGAACTTGAGCGCGGGGCCGCGCCGATCCGCAGTTGCAGCTGCCACTCCTTGCGCGGCTCCTCCACCTCGTCCAGCCGGGCGATCCGGGACTCCATTTGGCGCACCTTGCGGGCCTGCTTTTCGGAAGACTCAGTGCTGGCCTTACGGCGGATCTTGTCATTGTCCGGGTTTTTCTTCATCGCGTTGCGCACGCCCTGGGAGCTCCATTCACGCGTGGTGCGTGCACGGGAAACCAGGTCCGCTTTTTTCTCCGCAAACTCGTCGTAGGCTTCCCGGGCATGCCGGCGTGCGACGGCGCGTTCCTCCAGGAAGGCCTCATACCCGCCCTCGTAGACGGCCACGCTGTTTTGCGCCAGGTCCAGCTCCACCACGGTAGTGACGCAGCGGGCCAGGAATTCGCGGTCGTGGGAAACCAGGACCACCCCGCTGCGCAGGCCGCGGACAAACTGTTCCAGCCGCGCCAGGCCGTCCAGGTCCAGGTCATTGGTGGGTTCATCGAGCAGCACTATGTCGAAGCGGCTCAGCAGCAGGGCTGCAAGGGCGGCCCGGGCTGCCTGTCCGCCGGACAGACCCGCCATTTCCGCGTCCAGTCCCACCTCCAGGCCGAGGTCGGCCAGCACTGCCGGTGCCCGGTCCTCCAGATCCGCAGCACCGGAGGCCAGCCACCGGTCCAGAGCCGCGGCGTACGCGTCATCCGCCCCCGGGGTTTCCGAACCCAGGGCCGCTGCCGCTGATTCCATGGCTTCCGTAGCTGCCGCCGCACCGGTACGCCGGGCAAGATAGCCGCCCACCGTTTCCCCCGCGAGCCGTTCGTGCTCCTGCGGGAGCCAGCCCACAAAGGCGTCCGACGGAGAGGTGCTGACCGATCCGGCCTGCGGCGCATCAGCACCGGCCAGGAGCCGCAGGAGGGTCGACTTGCCGGCACCGTTGGCACCGACCACACCCACAACGTCCCCCGGGGCAACGGTCAGGGACAGATGTTCAAACAGGGTGCGGTGGGCATGGCCGCCGGAAAGGTCCCGGGCGACAAGGGTTGCAGTCATACCTCCATCCTATTTTGTGCCCGCCCTGTTTCCGGCCGGGCCGGCAGCGGTAAGGTTGCCCAGTCGCCGCCGCACCCAGCCGCCGCACCCAAAGGACTGCCATGACCGTCATGCATCCCTCCGGCCCCGGGGCCCTCCGGCTCATTTTCCCGCAGTGGCAGGGCGCCGCCGGGGCCGGCGCCGTCGGCTCGCTCCCGGCGGGCCAGCCGCAGCAGATTCTGCTCTCCTATCATCTCGGCCCCTCCCTGCTTGAGCTGGTCTCCCCGGATCATGACGGACCTACCGCCTTTGTTCCGGTGAGCACCGACACGTCGGAGGCGGGCGTCGAGACGGTGGACGGCATCTATGCCCGGCAAGCGGTGTTCCGGCAACTGCAGGAGGCGGTGCGGGTGATGCAGGAGACCGGACCGCAGTCGGTAGTGACCTTCGGCGGGGAGTGCTCGGTGAGCGTGGCCCCTTTCAGTTACCTTGCGGACCGCTACGGCGCGGACCTGGCAGTGCTGTGGGTGGATGCGCACCCGGACACCGGTCTGCCCGGCGACGGCTATACCGGGTTCCGGTCCATGTCACTGGCCACCCTCGCCGGCGAGGGCGATGCCGGCTTCCTCGCCGCGATGCCGGCCGTGGTGCCGCCGTCGAACATCCTCCAAGTGGGGCTGCGGGACTGGCAGGACCCGGGCATCGGGACCAAGCAGCGCCTGGGCATCCGCAGCGTGGGCATCACCGACACCCCTGAAGACACGCGGCGGATCCTCGACTGGCTGGCGCTGACCGGAGCCACAAAGCTGGCCATCCACGTGGACCTGGATGTCCTGGACCGCCGGGACTTCGGGGACAGCAGCGGCAAACGCGGAGTCCGGGTTCCGGATTTACTGCGCATCATTGACGCCTTGGGGGAAGCCGGCGAAATTGTCGGCCTTTCCCTCGCCCAGCACGCCCCGCTGGAGTTGCTCCGGCTGGGCGGGCTGCTGCGCGGACTCCCTATCTGAGGTTTGGCACCGGCTCAGCGGTATCCGTGGTAGCCCTCCCAGGCCAGCCGTTTGCCGCGGTGCGGATCCCGGCTGATCCGGTCACTGGCGTCGAAGACCTTGGTGGACCGGCCGCCTGGTTCATACCCCGGCCACATGGGGCCGGGAGTGCCGTTCCGGGCAAAGCGCAGCAGCGCCCCACGGAACCGGTTGCTCACCGAGACGGCAGTGCGCTTGCCGCCCAGGAGGGTGAGATACCTCCCCAGGCCGGAATCGTAGTTGCCGAACACAGCCGGGATATCCAGCCCGTGGGTGGCACCCACGCCGAGCAGGTACGCCATCCGGGGAGCGTAGTCGAACCGATAGGACCAGACCGGGGCGTGCACGCTGTGCGCTTCCGCCACCTGGACGCTGGGCCACCAGAAAACGGCATCGCCGCCAACATCCACCGCCGCATGCCGGTCCGGATAGCCGGGATAGGCGGCCAGCACCTTCTCCTTTAGTTCCGGTTGGGTGCGGGCAAACATGGTGTCGATGCGCCGGGGCTTCGTAGGAAGGACATCTTCGAAACGGTCAAACAGTGCGCCTTCGGACAGCATGTTGCCGATCACCAGGGGTACCGGATGAGCCCTGCCGGCACGGAACGCGTCCACCGGGTGAAGGGGCAGGAAGACGCCGTCCACCACCGGGGCAACGGCCCGGGTGCCGGGATCGGCCTCCGGCGCCAGGCCGCGGGTCAGCCGTGTAGTGGCCTCCACCAGGCGTTCTGCAGGCACGTGGGCCAGTGCCTGAGCGGCTTCCCCTTCAGGGACGCCCAGGAGATCCACCAGGTTGCCGGCCCATTTCTCCGGCAGACCCGGACCGTAGGCGGTGGCTGGCGCCGAGCTCTGTACAAAGGCACGGTGGAACAGGCCCTCCGCGGACGGAACGCACATCAGCGCCGTGATGGACATGCCCCCGGCAGACTCCCCGAAAACGGTGACATTGTCCGGATCTCCGCCGAACCGGGCTATGTTCCGCTGTACCCAGCGCAGAGCTGCCACTTGGTCCGCCAGCCCTACATTCACATCGAACGGACGCTCCGGCGTCGAATAGCGGCGGAAATCCATGAACCCCAACGCCCCGAGGCGGTAGTTCATCGCGACGTAGACCACGTCGCCGCGCAGCACCAGGTTGGTGCCGTCGTAGGCGGGATCGGACGCCGAACCGGAGGTGAAGGCACCGCCGTGGAAATAGACCAGGACCGGGCGCGGAGCGCCGGGGCCGGCGGGAGCAGTCACGTTGATGGTCAGGCAGTCTTCGTCCATGCGGGTTTTCCGGCCGGCAGCCATCAGGCCACGGCCGCGCCGCTGCGGGGCAACCGGCCCGTACCGCGTCGCGTCCAGCACGCCGTCCCACGGCGTCACCGGCTGCGGCAGCCGCAGGCGCAGGTCCCCCGTGGGCGGCGCGGCATACGGGATGCCGCGCCAGCAGCGCACCCCGGAATCGAGTTTGCCGCGCACGACTCCCTCCGTTGTGGCAACGGTAAGGCCGGGTTCAGCGGTGGTTAGTGCCACGTCGATCCTTCCCGCGGAGTTCAAGGCACGGTGATCATATCCACCCCGTGGAAGCGGTGACCATGCCTGTGGACGGATTTGGGTACCAAAGCACTAAGCCGTGGGCGGACGGATACGTCCCGACTCCGCAAAATATCGACAGCATGCTTATGGTGGAGGAACCGTAATCAACGAAAGGAATGTCGAATGTCCAGCATCGCCATCATCGGAGGACACGGAAAAGTAGCGCTTCACCTGGCCCGGTTGCTGACCGGACAGGGCCATACCGTCAGTTCGATCTTCCGTAATCCGGACCACGCCGCCGACGTCGAAGCCACCGGCGCGCAGCCCGTGGCGGCCGACGTCGAGAAGCTGTCGACGGAGCAGATTGCAGACCTCCTGAAGGGGCACGACGCCGTGGTGTGGAGTGCCGGCGCCGGCGGCGGCAGCGCCGAGCGCACCTACGCGGTGGACCGCGATGCAGCAATCCGCTCCATGGATGCAGCTGATGCAGCCGGAGCCCGGCGGTACGTGATGGTGTCCTACTTCGGCGCGGGCAAGGACCACGGGGTGCCTGCGGATGACGGTTTCTACACCTACGCGGAAGCCAAGGCGGACGCCGATGAGCACCTGAAAGCCAGCGGCCTGGACTGGACCATCCTCGGCCCCAGCGCCCTCACCATGGACCCCGGGACCGGCCGCATTGAGACCGGCCCCGGCGTCAGCGGCTCCCAGGTTTCACGCGAGGACGTTGCCCTTGTGGCCGCCGAAGTCCTGCAGCGGCCCCAAACGGCCGGCCGGACCATCGAGTTCAACAACGGCCCGACGCCGGTGGCAGAGGCACTGGATTCCCTCGCCTAAGTCGGTATCCCGCTGGCGCTTTGCCGGCGGGCACGCCTAGAGTTCCCCCACCGCTCCCACCCGAAAGGAAGACAATGAGCCAGCCGGAGCAGCAGCAGGACGTACCAGGAACCCAGAAGGACATGACCCCCGTTCCCGACTGCGGGGAGGAAAGCTACCGCGGCAGCGGGAAGCTCACGGGCAAGGCAGCCGTAATCACCGGCGGCGACAGCGGGATTGGCCGTGCAGTGGCCATTGCCTATGCGCGTGAAGGTGCCGATGTCCTGATTTCGTATCTCAGCGAGGATGAGGACGCCCGGGATACCGCGCGGCTGGTGGAGGAGGCCGGGCGGAAGGCCGTGCTGGTCCGGGGCGACCTGGATACGGCCGAACAGTGCCGGAAAGTCATCAACACCGCGGTGGAAGAGTTCGGCAAGGTGGACATCCTGGTCAACAATGCCGCCTTCCAGATGGACCGGGAAAACATCGAGGACATCCCGGACGAGGAATGGGAGTACACCTTCAAGGTGAACATCAACGCGATGTTCTTCCTGGTCAAGGCGGCGCTTCCGCACATGGGGCCGGGCTCGTCCATTATCGGTACCTCCTCGGTGAATTCGGACATGCCGGTTCCCACGCTGGCTCCGTACTCGGCCACCAAGGCCGCCATTGCCAACTTCTCCGCAAGCCTCGCCCAGCTCCTCGGAGACCGCGGCATCCGAGTGAACAGCGTGGCGCCCGGCCCCATCTGGACCCCGCTGATCCCGGCCACCATGCCGCCGGACAAGGTGGGCTCCTTCGGCGGGGACACGCCCTTGGGCCGTCCCGGCCAGCCGGCCGAGCTGGCGCCTACGTACGTGCTGCTGGCCTCCGATGACGGCAGCTACATTTCCGGCGCCAGGATTGCCGTCACCGGAGGCAATCCCATTCTCTAGTACCGCAACTGCAGCCGAACTGCCCTGCAACTGCGCCGCACCTGCGGAAGGACCAGCCATGTCCGTCAACACTCAAGTAGTGGTCATAACCGGTGCCGGCAGCGGGGTCGGCCGGGAAACCGCCGGGCTCCTTGCCCGCACCGGGGCGCGGCTGGTCCTGGCCGGCAGACGGATGGAAACACTCCAGGATGCAGCGGAGCTCTGCCGCCTTGCCGGCACCTCCGCTGTCCCGGTGGTCGCGGATACCGCGGATCCGGCGGCCGTCCAGGCAGTCGCTGACGTGGCGGTGGCGGAGTTCGGGCGGATTGATGTGTGGGTGAACAACGCGTCCCTGGCGTCCTACTCGCGCTTCTCGGACCTTCCGCTGGAGGACTTCCGCCGGGTCATGGACGTCAACGTGATGGGGTACGTCTACGGTTGCCGGGCCGCGCTGGCGCAGATGGAGAAGCAGGGCACCGGGCTGATCATCAACGTCGCCTCGATTGTCGGGGAGGTTCCGCAGCCCTACACGGCGCCGTATTCCATGTCGAAGGCGGCGGTCCGGGTCCTGGGCGTCAGCCTCCGCTCGGAACTTGCGCTGAACGGGCCGCACGGTATCCGCATCTCCACGGTGCTGCCGCCGACCATCGACACCCCGTTCTTCGACCACGCGGCCAACTACACAGGGCGCCGGGTACGCGCCCTGCCGCCGGTATATCCGGCACGGATCGTCGCCAGGCACATCCTGCGGCTGGTCCGCCGCCCGCGTCCGGAAACGGTCCCCGGGATCCCGGGCCGGCTGATGGTGCTGCAGCACCGGCTGACCCCCCGCCCGGTGGAAGCCTTCATGGCCCGGCAGGTCGAATACACCAACCTGTCCCGGAAGCAGGACGCGCCGGATGGCCCGGGCAATCTCTACCGTCCGGCCCCTGCGGCGGAGACCGGCGCGGTCAGCGGCGGCTGGCATGGAAAAGCCAAGCACGCGGCACGGACCGTCCTCGCCGGTACGGCGGCCGCCGGCGTCGTCCTGCTGCGCCGGCGCGCTAACCGGTGATCTTGTACTTCTCGCGGTCGGCAGCATCGAGCACCCGCTGCTCCTCAAGTGCCATGGCACTTCCGCCGCGGCTGCGCGGCATCCACCAGGCGCCGGGTTCGGCCGGCACCGGGTAGGAGTCGATGCAGCGGTCAATTCCCGCCTGGAGTTCCTCCTGCAGCCGCGTTGTCTCACGGGCAACGTCGACTTCACCCTCGAGGCAGATCATCTCCCCCACGTGCATCCGGACGGGATTCTTCCAGACCGATTTGAAGGACAGGCCGTGCCCGCGGGTCATCATCCGGTGCCCGCCCCACACCGAGACGGGAATGATCGGCACCCCCGCTTCGGCAGCCATGCGGACGGCGCCGGTCTTCAGTTCCCGGACGGTAAAGCTGCGGCTGACGCCGGCCTCGGGCAGGACGGCGAGATAGTCGCCGCCGCGCAGCTTCTCCACCGACTCCGCATAGGCCGCAGCGCCGTCGGCACGGTCCACCACCACGTGCTCGCACCAGTCGCAGACGGCTTTCACGAAGGATTTTTTAGCCGCTTTCTTGGTGACCAGGAACCGCATGTGCACCTTGAGCTTGCGCCACATCAGGAGTTCGGCGAAGGCAAAGTCCAGGTACCCGAAGTGGGTGATGGCCACAACGGCGCCCCTGCCGGGCACCACCTTGCGGTCCAGTCCGCGGATCTCTTCGTCCGTGGGCAGGTTCTCCAACCCCGACGGGATCACCGGCACCCGGAAGATGCTGCGGGCCGCGAGGCCGGTGAAGACGATGCTTCGGTACACGTATTTGTTGGGGGAACGCTTGGCGGGCAACGTCAGCTCCTGAGTTTGGGGAAATTTCGGGGCGGGCAAAAAAATTCTACCGTGGCCGCCCGGCCCTGCCGCTACAGCGGGGCAGGAGGTTATCTTTTAGCCATGGCCATTCGCGGGATTTTTCCCGGCAGGGCATTTCCCGGCAGGTTCCGGGCAGAACAACCCGGGGCTCCCCCCGCTTCCGGCCCGGCTGTCTCCGGGCCCGGCGCCTCCGATCCATCCGATCCTGCTGCCTGCAGGGATGCCCGGCTGGGCGACGTCGACTGGACCGCCGTCCCCACAGGGTCCGTCCGTACCGGCTTCCCCGCCCCCAGCGGTTCCCTGGCCGCGCTGGTGATGGGTGATCCGGCACACCCGCCGGTCATCCTGGTTCCCGGTGCCATGGGTTCCAAGGAGGATTTTTCGCTGATGCTTCCGATCCTGGCGGAGGCCGGCTATTTCGCCGCCAGCTTTGACCTCGCCGGCCAGTATGAGTCCGCCGGCGCCGGACCGGAGAACCTGGACCCGCCGCGCAGCCGGTACGACTACGGCCTGTTCATAGACGATCTGCTTGCGGTACTCGAAGCCCACGGACCGGCGCACGTGGTGGGGTACTCATTTGCCGGCGTCGTGGTCCAGCTTGCGGTTCTGCGACGGCCCGAACTCTTCCGCAGCATCGCCCTGCTCGGCTGCCCGCCGCGCGGCGGGCAGAGTTTCCGCAGCGTCAGCCGCATCGGCTGGCTGGCCCCCCTGGTCAGCGACCGGATCAGCGCCGACCTGATTGTCTGGGGCGTGCGGCGCAATTTCATCCGCGCCAGCGCCGGGCGGATGAAGCTGGTCAACCACCGGTTCACCCTCACCCGAAGGGACTCCGTCCGGGACATGGTGGGCCTGATGCGGCATGCCCCCGATCTGCGCGCCGCCCTCGGGGCTGCCACCCTGCCGAAGTTCGTTGCCGCGGGTGAACACGATGTCTGGCCGCTGCGGCTGCACCGCGAGTTCGCCGCCAGCATCGGCGCCTCCTTTGCTTCCTACGGCAGCGGGCACAGCCCGTCCGAGGAAGCGCCCCACCAGCTCACGCGCGATCTGCTGCGCATGTACGGGCCGCCGGACTAGGCATCCGCCGGCACTGCCCCGGCCACGCGGGGCGTGGCGGTGCCCCGCCCGGGAACGCGCCGCCCGCTTCCGACGACGGCGCAGCGGCGGCTCCTGGGCAAAGTCCACCGAGAAGGTCACATAGGCCATCGCAACCCGGCGTCCGAGGTCTCCCCACGTGCGCAGCGGGCGGGAGGAGACGCCCACCCGCAAGGTCCTGTCCCAGCGGACGTTCATTCCCGGCTTCAGCTGGTAAGCCAGGTCCAAATCGTCATGGACGGGCGGCGCGGAGCGGTGCACCCGGTCCCGCACCCGCTCCCACATGCTGCGGTGGAAGCCGAAATTGGAGCCGAAAAGCGGCGGATGCCCCATCAGCAGCCGCATGGACCACCTGTACCCGCCTATGTAGAGGTTTTCCGCGATCCACCGGATCAGCGGCACCGACCCGTAGAAATCGCCCGGCCCGGTGACCGCGGTGTCCTCGCCGGCATCCAGCAGGGCTGCCTCCAGCCGGGCCAGCCAATCCGGCGGCGGCACCGAGTCGGCGTCGAGCCGGGCGAACCACTCCCCCTGTGCTTCGTCGAACCCCCGGAAGGTTGCCGCGGCCACCCCCACGTCCGGCTCGACGATCCGCCGGACGCCGGCAGCCCGGCACACCTCCGCGGTTTGATCCGTACTGGCGTTGTCCACCACCAGGACCTCATCCGGCATCCGTGTCTGCCGCGAGAGCGCATGGAGGCAGACCGCCAGCATCGCGGCGTCGTTCCGGGAGGGGATCACCACCGAGATGGTTGGCATTGCACCACTCTGACATCGCAGGACCGACGGCGGAACCGGGCTGATCCTGCGCGGCCCGGGTTTGGTCGATTCTTCCGCCGCCTTGCGTCCAGCCGCACGTCATCGGGCTTAACCCGCGGTCATCGCGGGCCACATTCCTTGGCCCGGCGTCAGGCAGAACCTAGCGTGGATGGACTGCGGCGGGTAAGCGCCGCAGGACACCCTTTGCTAGGAGCAGTTGCAATGCTTATTTCAGGCCTGTTCGTCGGGCTGGCCCTCGGTTTTGTTATGCAACGGGGGCGGTTCTGCGTCACCGGGGCGTTCCGGGATGTCTGGGTCACCCGCAACACCCGATGGCTGACCGCCTTTCTGGTGGTGGTGGCGGTGCAGAGCGTGGGCGTTTTTGCCCTCGACGCCGCCGGGGTCATCACCCTCGCTGCCTCCCCGTTCCCCTGGCTGGCCACCGTCGTCGGCGGCTTCGTTTTCGGCTTCGCCATTGTGCTGGCCGGCGGCTGCGCCACCGGTACGTACTACCGGGCCGGAGAGGGACTGGTGGGCAGCTGGCTGGCGCTTATTGCGTACGCACTTTTCGCAGCTGTCATGAAGACCGGACCGTTGGCGGGCTTCAACACGGCCATGCGCTCCGTAACGGTGGAGCAGAGCAATTTCCATTCCGTCCTGGGCGTCTCCCCGTGGCTGTTTGTCGCCTTGCTGGTGGCCGGCGTCGGGCTGGCCGTCCGGCACCACCTGAACAAGCCCCGGCTTCCCCTCGCCGCGCTGCCGGCAGCAAAGACCGGGCTGGCGCACCTGCTGTTCGAAAAACCCTGGAACGCCTTTGCCACTGCCGTAGTCATCGGCCTGATCGCCATTGCGGCCTGGCCCTTGAGCTGGGCCACCGGAAGGGAGGACGGACTGGGCATCACCACCCCCTCGTCCAAGCTGGTGGGCTATCTGGTCACCGGTGATCCGGAGCTGGTGGACTGGGGCGTGTTCCTGATGATCGGGATCCTGCTGGGGTCCTACATCGCTGCCAAGGGCAGCGGCGAGTTCCGCGTCCGCATGCCCGACGCCGCCACCGCCGTCAAGAGCCTGGGCGGCGGTGCCCTGATGGGGATCGGCGCGGCACTGGCCGGCGGCTGCACCATCGGCAACGCCATGGTCCAGACGGCACAGTTCAGCTTCCAGGGCTGGACCGCCCTGGCCTTTATGGTGCTGGGTACCGGACTGGCCGCCAGACTGACCATCACCAACCGCCGGAAGTCCCCCCAGCCCGCCCGCGTCCCTGCCGGCGTGTAGTACCGCCCCCCCACATCGACCCTCATACCGCGAAAAGGAGCCTCCCAATGGCCCGCATCACTCTTGAAACCAACGGATCAGTCTGCCCCTTCCCCCTCGTCGAGGCCAAGGAGGCCATGACGACCATGACGGCCGGAGATGAACTCGTCATCCACTTCGACTGCACGCAGGCGACGGACGCCATCCCCCGCTGGGCTGCGGAAAGCGGTTATCCGGTGACGGACTTCGCCAAGACCGGCCCGGCCGAATGGTCCATCACGGTGCAGAAGGCCTAGGTCCGCAGGATCCTCCGCCGCTGCGCCTCGGCAATGGCCGCCGTCCGGTTGTCCACACCAAGCTTTTCGTAGATGTGCACCAGATGGGTTTTGACCGTGGCCTCTGAAATGAACAGTTTCCGGGCAATCGCCCGGTTCCCGAGGCCGGTAGCCAGCAGTTCGAGCAGTTCGAGCTCCCGGCCGCTGAGCACCGGGGCCGGGCTCCGCAGCCGCCCCATCAGCCGGGCGGCCACCTGCGGGGCCAGGGCGGTCCGCCCGTCAGCGGCGGCTGCCACAGCCTGCCGGATCTCCTCCGGGTGGGCGTCCTTGAGCATATAGCCGGCCGCGCCGGCGTCGATAGCCGCCAGGATGTCCGCATCCGTATCGTACGTGGTCAGGATCAGCACCGGTGGGCCGTGGCCGTCCGCGATACTGCGGGTCGCCGCGACCCCGTCCATTCCCGGGCCCATCTGCAGATCCATCAGGACCAGGTCCAGCGGCGTTCCCAGGGCAGCCTGTTTGCGGACTTCAGCCACGGCGGTTCCCCCGTCCTGCGCCTCCGCAACCACTTCGACGCCCTTAAAGCCCTCGAGCATGGCCCGCAGCCCGGCACGTACCACCGGGTGGTCATCAACGAGCAGCACGCGGACAGTCCCGCCGTTCACGCGCCGGCCTCCTGCTCCGCAGGAGCATCCGGTGTGCCCGTCCCGGAAAGCGGCAGCCGGAGGGCAACAGCAGTCCCTTCTCCCGGTAACGACTCAACCGTCAGGGTTCCGCCCAGCTCCGCGGCCCGCCGGCGCAGGGACAACAGGCCGAAGCCGCTTCCGTCCGGACGCGGTGCTTCCGGCAGGGCCGAAGGGTCAAACCCCGCTCCGTCATCAAAGACATCCAACGTCACCGCGTCCGGGGAAAAGTTCAACGTCAGGACCGCGTGCCGGGCACCCGAATGCGAGAGTACGTTGGCCAGGGAAGCCTGCGCCGCGCGAAGGAGTGCCGTCTCCCGGACGGCGTCCAGTCCGGCGGGCTCCCCGTCCACCCGGAGGGTGCATTCCAACCGGTCCCCGCCGGAACCTCCCTGCCGGGAGACATCGGCACAAAGACGTTCCAGCCCGGCCACCAGCGACCCCGCCGAGCCTTCACGCACCGCCAGTCCGCGGACAAACCGCCGTGCCTCGGCCAGCCCGCCGGATGCCGTCTCCCTGACCGCCTCGATCCGCTCCCGCGCCAGGGAATCCTGCCCTGTATCCAGCGCGGCAGCGGCTGCACGGGACATAAGCACAATGCTGGAGAATCCCTGCGCCAGGGTGTCGTGGATTTCGCGGGCCAGCCGTTCCCGTTCTGCCAGGACACCTGCATTGTGCTGGGCCGCAGCGAGCTCGCCGCGTGTGCGGCGCAGTTCCGCGAGGGCGCGCCGCTGGTTGACACTCTCCTCGTGCAGCGCCGCATAGGCGAACCCCATCACCACGGCAAAAAGCGCCCCCAGTACCGGGCCAAGCAAACCGGCCAGGCTGAAGCGGCCGCTGTGTGCCCATTGCGCCAGGACCACGGCAGCGGTCATGGCGGCAACCGCCGCCAGCGCCGGCCGTGTCCGCAGCAAATGAAGGTCAAGGAAGAACAGCGGAAATGCCAGCCAGGAAAAGTCCGCGCTCAGGAACATCAGCCCCAGCCACAACAGCGTGACGGCCGCCAGCCAGTACGGGCCGTAGCGTTCCAGCTCTGCACCGGTCCCGATCCGGGCGGAGCGTTGCTCCGCCACCGTTCCCACCAGATAGATCACCGCCAGCGCGGAAGCGACCGTGCAGGCCGTGAAGAAGCGCGGTAATCCGGGACGGTCAAAGGCCAGCTGCACCACGGCCAGGCCCAGCAGGCCGGCGAAGGCAACGTGCAGGCACACCCGGAGGACCCGCAGCACCGTGTCACCCGCGGCCGTGCCGGTGCCCTCGAAACCCACCTGGTCTGCATCCGGCGCACTCATCTTTCCAGCCTAGGTCGGTCCTGCCGCTGCAGCATCCACCAAACGGTTGACCGCCGCACCAACCGCACGGCCCGTCGGGACCATCCGGGCATCCGATGGATTCCCTGCGGCACTGCCGGAGGGTTGAAGGGTAAGCAGATCCGACCCGCTGCGGCGGTCCGACCGAAAGGAAGCTGTCCGTGTATCTGGCACTTCGTGACATCCGTTTCGCCAAAGGACGGTTTGCCCTGATGGGCACTGTTGTCGCCCTTATTACCCTGCTGCTGGTCCTTTTGTCCGGCCTGACTGCGGGACTGGGAAACCAGAACACCGCGGCCATCAAGGGGTTTTCCGAGGCCGGCATCACCACGATTGCCTTTGGCGCTCCTCCCGGCACCGATGCAAAGGTTTCCTACACCGAATCCACCGTGACGCAGGAGCAGCTCTCCAACTGGCGGGAGACACCCGGGGTCGATAAGGCCGAAGCCGTCGGGATCACTCAAACCCGGATCATGGGCAGCGCGAGTGCGAATGCTGCCGTGTTCGGCGTCGAACCGGGCAGCGCCCTGCCACCGCAACCGGTGCCCGACGGCCAGATCCTTATCGGCACCGAAACGGCAGAGTCGCTGGGGGTTTCCGCCGGCGATACTGCCTCTCTGGCCGGCCGGTCCCTGAAGGTCGCGGCCGTGGTCGAGGAGACCTTCTACAGCCACACCCCCGTGGTCTGGACCTCCCTGGCAACCTGGCAGCAGGCCGCCCACACCGCTGACGCCGGTCCCGGCCAGGTACCCGTCGCCACCGTGATCGCCGCCTCCGTATCCGATGACGCCGCAGGCCGTGCCGATGACGCTGCCGGCACCGTGTCGGCCGGCGTCCGCAGCTCCTTCAGCGGGCTGGGCGCATACACCTCGGAAAACGGCTCCCTGCTCCTGATGCAGGCATTCCTCTACGGGATCTCTGCCCTGGTCATCGTGGCTTTCCTGGCGGTGTGGACCATTCAGCGCACCCGCGACATTGCCGTCCTGAAGGCATTGGGATCCAGTTCCGGCTACCTGTTGCGTGACGCCCTTGCGCAGGCGGGCATCATCGTGGCGGCCGGGGCCGCCGTCGGCGGCGTACTTGCCGTGCTGGCCGGCTGGGCGGCGGGCCAGGCAGCCCCGTTCGTCCTGTCGGCTGCCACGGCTGTATTTCCGGTCCTGGGCATCATCCTGCTGGGCCTGGCCGGCGCTGCCGCCGCAGTCCGCCGGGTCATCAAGGTCGATCCCCTGGCCGCCCTCGGCGGCAACTAGGCCATTCTCCGAACACCGGATCCACGGAAGGAACACCATATGCACAACCTGACCGACACCACCCCGTCCGGCAATCGCCCCGCTGCGGGCTGCGCGCTGGAGCTGGACGGCGTCACGCTGGAGTACCCGGACGGCGCCGGCACCTTGAAAGCGCTCGACAATGTCAGTGTGGCTATCCCGCGCGGGCGCATTGTCTCCCTGACCGGCCCCTCGGGTTCCGGGAAGTCCTCCCTGCTGGCTGTCGCGGCCACGCTGATCCGTCCGGGGTCGGGAACCGTGAGGGTAGCCGGGATACGGACCAATGACCTGGACGACGCCGGCTGCACCGCCCTCCGGCGCACCAACCTGGGGATCGTCTTCCAGCAGCCGAATCTGCTCCCGTCGCTCACAGCCGTGGAACAACTGGTGATTACGGACCGGATGCGGGGCAGGACCAAGCAATCCGAAGTCCGTGCACGCGGACTCCTGGAACTCGTGGGACTGCAGGACGCCGCCGGCAAACGCCCGCACCAGCTCTCCGGCGGGCAGCGCCAGCGCGTCAACATTGCCCGCGCCCTGATGGGCGATCCCTCGCTGCTGCTGGTGGATGAGCCGACTGCGGCCCTGGACCACGGGCGTTCCGGGCAAATTGTCCGCCTGCTTGTGGACGTGACCCGGGAATTCAACCTCGGCACGCTGATGGTCACCCACGATACGGACTTCGTGCCGCTGACCGACGCCGTGGCCACCATGCAGGACGGCCGGCTCAAGGCTCCGGTGTCCTAGTCCTTCCGCCGGGCACGGCTGGGCTGGACGCGGGGCGGTTCCCCCGGCATCTTGGGGTAGTCCGGGGGGAAAGGCAGCTCCCCCAGGCCGTTGGAGAGGTCCCGCTCCCACCAGCCCAGCAGGACGTCGATGCTGCCGGGATTCCGGTACATGTCCGCCCACGGATCGCCCACGGTGCGCAGCCGCTCGGGGACGGTGGCAATCGTGAAGTCGGCCGGCTGCACCTTGTCCAGTTCCTCCCAGGTGACCGGGGTGGAAACGGGTGCATCCGGCAGTGCCCGGGGGCTGTAGGCCCCCGCCATGGTCCGGTCCCGGTTGGCCTGGTTGAAGTCGACGAAAACGCGGGAGCCGCGCTCTTCCTTCCACCACGCGGTGGTCACCTGTTCCGGCATCCGGCGCTCCACCTCACGTGCGGCGGCTATGACGGCATGGCGCACGTCCAGGAACTCATGTTCGGGGCGGATGGGAGCGAACAGGTGGATGCCGCGGTTGCCTGAAGTCTTGATGAACGCCTCCAGTCCGGCCTCCGCGAGGATGGAGCGCAGTTCGCGGGCCGGCCGCACGGCGTCGGCAAACCCGGTTCCCGGCTGCGGATCCAGGTCGATGCGCAACTGGTCAGGGTTGTCCGTGTTGTCCGCCCGCGAGGGCCAGGGATGGAATACCAGGGTGTTCATCTGTACGGCCCAGACGGCGGCGGCCGGTTCATCCAGCACCACTTGCGGGTGGGAGCGGGCACTGGGGTACTTCACCGTGACGCCGCGCATCCAGTCCGGCATGCCGCGCGGCGGGTTTTTCGAGAAGAAGACCTCTCCGTCGATGCCCTCGGGAAACCGTTCCAATGAGACCGGACGGCCGCCGTTGGCGTGGATGAAGGCCTGGCCCACCTCTGAGAGGTAGCGGGCCAGATCCAGTTTCGTGATGCCCGGTTTTGGCCAGAGCACCCTTCCGGGGCTCGAGATGCGGACCTGGCGGTCCCCATGCGGGCCGGGAACGGTCAGGGTGGTTTCCTCACGTGCCATGGTGCTTCCCCTCTTTAGTGGAGACCTGTGATCCACGAGGTTACCTGCTGCCCGGGAGGGATTGGAGCAACCCGCCCCCGGCTCAGGCGGCCGGAACGCCCAGCTTCGGATCCACGGGGGTGCCGGGCCGGATCTGCTTGCGTCCGTGGACAAAGTAGTACAGCACGGTGGATGCCAGCAGCACGGCGGCCAACACCCAGTACATGCCGTGGAATCCGGCTGCCGGCAGGAGCATGCCGAGCAGCAGCGGGCCCAGGCCCACGCCCGCGTCCATCAGGATGAAGAAGGTGGAGGTTGCCAGGCCGATCCGGTGGGGCGGTGCCATGGTCACGGCAATGGCCTGCGCACAGGGCATCAGGGCGCCGAACCCGAAGCCCACGAACACCCCGGCCAGGGCCAGCACCGTGTCATTGGGGGCGTAGGCCAGCAGGGCAAGGCCCGCCGCGAAGGACACCAGAGTCGGGTAGACCACGGCGTTGTCTCCGTGCCGGTCCTGAATGCGGCCCACAAAGAGCCGGGAGACCAGGACGACCACGGCGTAGACCATAAAGAAGAAGCTGGCTCCGAGCACGAGGTCTTCGGACTGGGCGTAGGAATTCAGGAAGGACAGGATGCCGGCATAGGCGGCTCCGGCAATGAACATCACCGAGGCAATCGGCAGCGCACTCGGGTCAATGATGTCCGTCAGGTGCATCCGCCATTTGTTCTGCTGCTCTTCGGGTGTCGGTGTCCGCTCGGGCAGGCGCAGCACGAGGGACAGGAGGAGCGCGACGGCGGCGCAGCCGGCGGTGACCAGGAACAGGGCGCGGTAGCTCACCGAGTCCACCAGCAGCACGGCAAGGAACGGGCCGGCGGCCGTGGCGAGGGTGGTCGAGATACCGAAATAGCCGGTGCCTTCGCCGCGCCGGTTAACCGGGATCAGCCCCATAACGGAGGCGGAAAGGCTGGTGCTGGCCGCGCCGAAAGCAGCTCCGTGGACTATCCGCACGGTCAGCAGGAGGGCCAGGTTTCCGGCCGGGATGTACAGCACGGCGGCCACCACAAACACTGCAAGGCTGATGATCAGCAGCCGCCGCCGGCCTACGAAATCCAGGAACTTCCCGGCAAAGACGCGGGCCACCAGGGCACCGATCACAAAGGAACCGGAGGCAAACCCGCCGGCACTGTCCGACGCGTTGAACCGCTCGACGGCATAAAGCGCCATTGTGGTCATCAACAGGTAGAACACCATTGAAAGGAAAAGATTAGTGACTATCGCCAGCACAAATCCCTTGGTCCATAATTTCTGACCGCTGCCAGCCATTCTTTCTCCTGTCTCCGTATTGACCCCCGAGGAATCCGCCGCCAGATTGAAAGGCAGCCTAACTACCTTACGCCCGGACAAAGCGGACATCGGACAGTGCGGGGGAAGTGGGACGAAGGCCACATTTGCGCAGCGCAGTCAGTCGAGACAGTCCAGCACCAGCAGTCACGGCAGTATCACAGGCTCGCGCAGGCGGCGGCGCGGCAAGGAGCAAATGCCGGGCCAGGACGGGTTAAAGGTGGGACTGATGGGCATCAAGGGGGCTGGAATCAACCGATGTTGTTAGCACATTGCGGCGCCACTCACACGCCGAAGAGAACCCGATCACAGAATGGTTATCCAACCGTAACCATCTTGTAGCGTAGTGGGCATGCCGCTTTCCTTGATGCGGCGCCCCGGGCTTGTTACCTAGCTCTGCCGCTGGTCCGGGGTCCACAGAACGCAACACCACGGCAGGGGCGGGGGAACCAATTACGGGTTCCACGAATCCTTGGGGTTAAGCCATCCGGATTCAGTCCGGTGGCCGGGTGACTCCCATCCGCATCCGACAGCTCACCTCGCAGGTATCGGGAGAGGTTATATACACATGTCATTCAACAAGACCCGTGCACGTCACCGCGCCGAGACCACCGGCGTTTGGTCCACCATCTCACAGACCGCCGCAGGCCGCGGCCGCACCATCGGCAGCACCGCCGCCGTTGTAGCTGCCGGTTCCGGCCTGATGCTCGGCATGGCCGGCCCGGCCTCCGCCGGTGTAGTTGCCAACGACAACTACACCCCCGCCCAGACCGCTGCTCCGGCTCCTGCCCCTGCTGCCGCCCCGGCGGCTGTGGCTCCCGTTGCTGCACCCGCAGCTGCTGCGTCCACCCACACAGTCCAGTCCGGCGACACCCTGGGCCAGATTGCCGCTGCCTACGGCGTCGGCCTGGACAGCGTCCTGGCGCTGAACGGACTGTCCCTGGCCTCGGTCATCTACCCCGGTGACGTCATCACCGTCTCCGGCGAAGCTGCTCCGGCCGCCATCGACTACACCGCTGTTTCCTACGCCACCGAAAGCTACGCCGCTCCGGCTGCCGCAGCCAACACCGGCGTCATCAGCACCCAGGCCACCTCGGTGACCCCGGCTCCCGCTGCCGCCGTGGGCGGCACCAATGCCATCATGCTGGCCTCGGCTTACGCCCAGCTGGGCGCAGCCCAGGACTGCACCGTCCTGGTGGAGCAGGCACTGCGCGCCGCCGGCCACTCTGTCGGCGATCTCGCTCCGGCCCAGCTGGCTGCCTACGGCACCCAGGTCTCCACTCCGGAGCCCGGCGACATGGTCTACTACGCCGACGGCGGCATGGGCCTGGCCCACATTGCCATCTACGTCGGCAACGGCGAAGCCATCCACAGCGGTTGGAACGGCAACCAGACCGTTGTCCAGTCCGTGAACGTCGGCTCCGGCCCCGTGTTCTACCGCGCATAAGGCTCCCGGGCCCAACGCACGGCCGGCACCGCCGGCTGACCCGCAATGCATCCGTTCCTCAAAGAGGGCGGATGCATTGCGGTTTAAGCATCAGGGCACAAACCGGTAGCCCATCCCGTGTTCGGTCAGCAGATGGGCAGGACTGGCCGGATCGGTTTCCAGCTTGCGGCGCAGCTGCCCGATGTACAGGCGAAGATAGCCGGCGTCCGTGGTACCCGGCCCCCAGACATTGTTCAGCAGCGTCTGCTGCGTGACGAGCATTCCGGGATGGGCCAGCAGCTCGGAGAGGAAACGCCATTCGGTGGGTGTCAGCCGGATGTCCGTTCCGTCATCGGTCCGGGCGATGCGGCGTGCAGCCAGGTCCACGCGGACGGCACCGAAGCTGATCTCACTGGGTCCGGCGGCCGCCGGCGACCGCCGGGACAGGGCACGGATCCGTGCCAGCAACTCCTCGGTGGAGAAGGGCTTGGTGACGTAGTCGTCCGCCCCCAGGTCCAAGGCCCGCACCTTGTCCGCCGGGTCCGCCCGGCCTGAAACCACCAGGATGGGCACGCTGCTCCAGCCCCGCACCGCTTCGATGACATCCATGCCGCTCAGTCCCGGCATGCCCAGGTCCAGGACCAGGAGATCGGGGTGGGTGTCCACTGCCTTGCGGATGGCCGTGCTGCCGCTTTCGGCGGTGACCACGTCATAGCCGTAGGCGCCCAGGGTGATGCGCAGGGCACGGAGGATCTGGACGTCGTCGTCCGCAATCAGGATCCTCATCCCGCCACCGCCGCCGTATCCGGCACCGAGCTTCGGGCCGCTGCCGGCAGCGAGAGGACCATGGTCAGTCCGCCGCCGGGTGTGTCTTCGGTTTCCAGTGTTCCGCCCATGCCTTCCGTAAATCCCTTGGCCAGCGCCAGGCCAAGGCCCAGCCCGGTTGCATTATCCGTATCCCCCAGCCGCTGGAACGGGACGAAGATCTCGCCCCGCCGTTGTTCGGGCACTCCGGGGCCTGAGTCTATGACCCGGACCTCCACCCGGCCGGCAAATTCGCTCACCGCCAGCACCGCCCGGCTGCCGGCGGGGCTGAACCGCACCGCGTTGGCCAGCAGATTGACCAGGACCCGCTGCAGCAGCACCGGGTCAGCCATCACGGTGCGCTGGACGGAGGGAATCTCCAACTCCACTTCGGCCGGCCCCAGCTCCAGCTCCTCCAGTGCGGGGAGCACTGCATCGGCCACATCCAGCGGCTCCAACGCGACCCCCACTACTCCCGCCTGGAGCCGGCTGACATCCAGCAGGCTCGTTACCAGGGACGAGAGCGAGGCCAGGGATTCCTCCGCGGTGGCCAGCAGTTCGCTGCGGTCCTGTTCGGACCATTGCACATCGGTGGCCCGCAGCCCCGTGACGGCCGCGGTGGCGGCCGTCAGCGGACGGCGCAGGTCATGCCCCACGGCGGCCAGCAACGCGGTACGCACCTTGTCCGCTTCGGCCAGGGACCCGAGACCCCGTGCCGTTTCCGTCAGCTCGCGGTGTTCAAGGGCGGCTTCCAGCTGGGCGGTGATCACCGCCAGCAACCGCCGGTCCGAGGCCGCCAGCTCGCGGCCCCACAACTCCAGGAAGCCGCGCTCCCCCAGCTGCAGACGGGTGAATGCCGGCGACTCGCCTACCGCCCCGGCCGGCCAGTCGCCGTCGCTGTACAGGGTGCCGCCGTCGGCCCGCAGCCGCGCTGCGCCGAGGTTGAACGCCTCGCGGGTCCGGCCGACGAGGGCGGCCAGGGCATCCTCGCCGCGCAGCACGCTGCCGGCGACGGAAGCCAGCAGCTCCGACTCGGATGCCGAGCGGCGGGCAGTACGGGCACGCCGTGCTGCCGCATCCACCACGTAGCTGACCAGCAGGGCGTTGACCACGTACAGTGCCAGCGCCAGGATGTGCGACGGCGTGGCCACCGTGACGGTGTACAGCGGTGAGATGAAAAAGTAGTCCAGGGTCAGTCCCGAGAGCAGCGCCGCAAACAGGGCCGGCCAGATGCCGCCGACCAGCGCCACCAGGATCACCAGCAGCTGGTAGCTCAGCACATCCCCGGTGATGGTTTCGCTGCTTCGGGCCGCCACGAGGGCCGCCGTCAGCAGCGGACCGCCCACCAGGGCAAAGGCGAACCCCAGCGCGCGCCGCCGCACCGAGAGGGCACTGCCGAACTGCGGCAGCACCAGGGTCCGGGCCGCGGCCGAGTGCGACACAATGTGCACGTCAATGTCCCCGGACTCACGGATCACGGTGGCGCCGATTCCGGGCCCGGACAGCAGGGCCGCCAGCCGGGGCCGGCGGCTGACACCGATCACCAGCTGGGTGGCATTGACGCCGCGGGCGAAGTCCACCAAGGCCTGCGGAATGTCGTTGCCCACCACTTGGTGGAAGCTGCCGCCCAGTTTCTCGACCAGGGCCCGCTGGGCGGCCAGCTCCCCCGGATTCGGTCCGCGCAGTCCGTCGTTTCCGGACACATGCACTGCCAGCAGCTTCCCGCCGGCGGACCGGGCGGCAATCCGGGCACCGCGGCGCAGCAGGGTGTGCCCCTCGGGCCCGCCGGTCAGGGCAACCACCACCCGTTCCCTGGCCTCCCATTTGCGGCTGATGCCCTGCTCGGCGCGGTACCGGTTCAGGGCGGAATCCACCTCGTCGGCCAGCCACAGCAGGGCCAGTTCGCGCAGTGCCGTGAGGTTGCCAAGCCGGAAGTAGTTGGACAGCGCGGCATCCACCCGCTCGGACGGGTAAATGCACCCTTCCGCCAGCCGCCCGCGCAGGGACTGCGGCGCCAGGTCCACCAGCTCCACCTGGTCCGCGCCGCGCAGCACCTCATCCGGCACGGTTTCCGCCTGCAGGGTCCCGGTGATCTGTTCAATGACGTCATTAAGGGAATCGATGTGCTGGATGTTCACCGTGGACAGGACGTTGATCCCGGCCTCGAGCAGTGCCCGAACGTCCTGCCAGCGCTTCTGGTGCCGCAGCCCCGGGGCGTTGGTGTGCGCCAGTTCATCCACCAGCGCGTACTCCGGCCGGCGCTCCAACAGGGCGCCGAGGTCCATTTCCTGCAGCATCAGGCCGCGGTGCGGCATGCTGATCCGCGGTACGGTTTCCAGCCCCTCGGCCATCGCCGCGGTGCCGGCCCGCCCGTGGGTTTCCACCAGTCCGACCACCACGTCGCGGCCCTCCCCGCGGAGGCGGCGCCCCTCCTCGAGCATCGCGTAGGTCTTGCCCACGCCGGGCGCCGCCCCCAGAAATACCCTCAGTTGTCCCCGCGTCATGGACTAAGTGTCCAGCTCCGCCAGTGAAATGTTCAAAAGCAACACGTTCACTGCGGGCCGGAACCCTGTGGACTCGGTGGCCCGGCCGACCAGGTCCCGCACCTCCTCCTCCGCCAGCCCCCGCGCCTGCGCCACCCGCGGCACCTGCAGCTGCGCGTATTCGGGGCTGATATGCGGATCCAGTCCGGACCCGGAGGCGGTAACGGCATCCGCGGGAACATCCCCGGGAGCCGCCCCTTCCAGCGCGGCCACCGCGGCACGGCGTTCGGCGACGGCGTCGGCCAGGTCCTCGCTCAGCGGGCCCAGGTTGGAGCCGCCGGAGGAACCGCCGTCGTACCCGTCCCCCGCCGCAGACGGTCGGGACTGGAACCATTCGGGCAGGGCCGCGCCGTCGGCGTCCGTGAAGGACTGCCCAATGAGGCGGGACCCGGCAACCTCGCCGCCGGCCTCCACCGGCGAGCCGTTGCTGCGGCCGGGAAGGGCCACGGCACCTGCGGCCGCCAGGGCGAACGGGTAGGCCAGGCCCAGGACAAGGGTGAGCACGGCCAGGGCACGCACGGCGGTGCCGAGCTGGCGCATGCTGCTGCGGACGGGATTCATTCAGAACTCCTCAAACAGTGATGGATGGTGATCATGGGACCGGGGCCGCTCAGAAACCGGGCAGCAGGCTGACCAGCAGGTCAATGAGCTTGATGCCGATAAACGGCGCCACCACCCCGCCCACGCCGTAGATCAGCAGGTTGCGGGTCAGGACGGCGGAGGATCCGGCGGCCCGGTACTTCACGCCGCGCAGCGCCAGCGGAATCAGCGCCACAATCACCAGGGCGTTGAAGATTACCGCGGACAGGATGGCCGAGGCCGGCGAATGCAGCTGCATCACGTTCAGCGCGGCCAGTCCGGGGAACACTCCCACAAACATGGCCGGGATGATCGCGAAATACTTGGCAATGTCGTTGGCAATCGAGAATGTGGTCAGCGCCCCGCGGGTAATGAGCAGCTGCTTGCCGATGCCCACAATGTCGATCAGCTTGGTGGGATCGGAGTCCAGGTCCACCATGTTCCCGGCTTCCTTGGCCGCCGAGGTTCCGGTGTTCATGGCCACCCCGACGTCGGCCTGGGCCAGCGCGGGAGCGTCATTGGTGCCGTCGCCCGTCATCGCCACCAGGTGCCCGCCCTCCTGTTCCCGGCGGATCAGGGCCATCTTGTCCTCCGGCGTGGCTTCGGCCAGGAAGTCATCCACACCCGCTTCCGCCGCTATGGCCTTAGCCGTGTGCGGGTTGTCGCCGGTGATCATCACGGTGCGGATGCCCATCGCGCGCAGTTGGGCGAAGCGCTCCTTCAACCCGTCCTTGACCACGTCCTTGAGGTGGACGACGCCGAGGACCCGGGTGCCGCCGTCGGCGTCCCGGACCGCCACCAGCAGCGGGGTGCCGCCGCCGGTGGAAATCCGCTTCACCTGGTCCTCCACGGCGATCAGCACGTCGACGTCGATCCCGCCGGATGTGGCGGTCCAGTCCAGGATGGCGGACGCCGCCCCCTTGCGGATCTGCGCGCCGTCGGGGAAGTCCATGCCGCTCATCCGCGTCTGGGCGGTGAAGGGCACACTGATGGAGCCGGCCGGCGGCTCGGGCCGGCAGCCTTCCCGGGCGGCCAGCTCCACAATCGACTTGCCCTCCGGCGTTGGATCACCGAAGGAGGACAGCACGGCGGCGTCAATCAGGTCGGAGGCCTGGGCTCCGTTGATGGGGATGAATCCGGCCGCCTGCCGGTTGCCGTAGGTGATGGTGCCGGTCTTATCCAGCAGCAGGGTGGTCACGTCGCCGGCAGCCTCCACGGCGCGGCCGGACATGGCCAGCACGTTGCGCTGTACCAGCCGGTCCATGCCGGCAATGCCAATGGCCGAAAGCAGGGCGCCGATGGTGGTGGGGATCAGGCACACCAGCAGGGCTACCAGGACCGGGATGCTCACTGCGGCGTTGGAATAGGCCGCCAGCGGGTTCAGCGTCAGCACCACCACGATGAACACCAGGGACAGGGTGGCCAGCAGGATGTCCAGTGCTATTTCATTGGGCGTTTTCTGCCGGGCGGCACCTTCCACCAGGCGGATCATCCGGTCCACGAAGGTCTCTCCGGGCCGGCTGGTAATCCGGACCACAATACGGTCCGAGAGCACACGGGTACCGCCGGTGACCGCTGACCGGTCCCCGCCGGATTCGCGGATGACCGGCGCCGATTCGCCCGTGATGGCGGATTCATCCACCGAGGCGATCCCGTCGATCACATCGCCGTCGCCGGGGATGACATTGCCGGCTTCCACCACCACCACGTCGCCGAGGGCAAGGTCTGCCGATGCCACTTCCTCAACCTGCGCGGACAGCGCCGCCCGGTCCCGTTCGGCGTCGTAGCCGGTGACCCGGAAAGCTGCAGTGGTGGCCCGGCTGGCCCGCAGCGTGGCGGCCTGGGCCTTGCCGCGGCCTTCGGCTACGGATTCGGCCAGGTTGGCAAACAGCACGGTGGCCCACAGCCACGCCGCAATCAGCCAGGCGAAGGCGGCCGGCACCGGGGTTCCGCCGGAGTTGAGCGGACCGCCCGTGAAGGGCTCGGCGACGGCGATCAGTGTAATCAGCGCCGCGCCGACCTCCACGATGAACATCACGGGGGTCCGGACCATCACCCGGGGATCGAGTTTCCGGAAGGCTCCGGGCAGGGCGGCGGCCAGCGAACCGGCCGTGATGCCGCGCCCCGGAGCTGCCGGTTCGGAGAGGTCGGGTGTCGAAGGTTTGGTAAGTGTGGACATGGTCAGAGCAGTCCTTCCGCCAGGGGTCCCAGCGCGAGTACGGGAAAGAAGGTCAGTGCGGTAACGATCACCGTGACGCCGCACAGGAGCGTGACGGATTGGAGCCGGTGCGTCGGCAGGGTTCCGGCCGAGACGGGCACCTTGCCCTGCTGTGCGAACGAACCGGCCAGGGCGAGCACAAACACCATGGGCAGGAACCTTCCCACGAGCATGGCCACGCCCAGGGCCGTGTTCAGCCACGGGGTGTTGGCGGTGAGGCCGGCAAACGCGGAGCCGTTGTTGTTGGCCGCGGAGGTGAAGGCATACAGCACTTCGCTGAAGCCGTGCAGCCCCGTGTTGAGGATGGAGGTTCCCTCAATGTCGGCGCGGACGGCCGGGATGGCGAAGCTCAGCGCCGTCCCCGCCAGGACCAGGGTTGGCATGGTCAGGATGTACAGGCTGGCCAGCTTGATTTCCCGCGGACCGATTTTCTTGCCTAGGTATTCCGGGGTGCGTCCGACGAGCAGGCCGGCCACAAAGCAGGTGATGACGGCCAGGACCAGCATGCCGTACAGGCCGGAGCCGACGCCGCCGGGAGCCACCTCGCCCAGCATCATGTTCAGCATGGCCATCATGCCGCCGAAGGCACTGTAGCTGTCGTGCATGGAGTTCACGGCACCGGTGGACGTCAGGGTGCTGGTGGATCCGAAGAGCGTGGACCCGGCAATGCCGAACCTTTGCTCCTTTCCTTCCATGGACCCTGCGACCGACCCGGCAGCGTTGAACTCGAACGCGGTCATGGCGGTCAGCGAGACGGCGAAGATGGCGGCCATGGCGGCAAGGATGGCGTATCCCTGCCGGCGGTCGCCCACCATGGTCCCGAACGTGCGGGGCAGGCTGAACGGGATGGCAAGCATCAGGAAGACTTCCACCAGGTTGGTCCACCCGGTGGGGTTCTCGAAGGGATGCGCGGAGTTGGCATTGAAGAACCCGCCTCCGTTGGTGCCCAGCAGCTTGATGGCTTCCTGCGAAGCCACCGGCCCGCCGGGAATCACCTGCTCGCCGCCAACCAGGGTGGTGACCGTGGAGAACCCGTTGAAGTTCTGGATCACTCCCCCGATCATCAGCACCAGTGCGGCCAGGACAGCCCCCGGCAGCAGCAGGCGCAGCAGCCCGCGGGTGAGGTCCACCCAGAAATTGCCGATGGTATCCAGGTGCCGGCCCGCCAGTCCGCGCACCAGGGCAACCGCCACGGCCAGCCCGACGGCGGCGGAGAGGAAGTTCTGCACGGCCAGGCCAAGCATCTGCACGGCGTAGCCCATGGTCACTTCCGGCGAATATGACTGCCAGTTGGTGTTGGCCAGGAAGGACGCAGCGGTGTTGAACGCCAGTGCCTCCGGCACGGCGGGCAGCCCAAGCGAGCCGGGCAGTATCGGTTGGATGCGCTGGAGCACGTACAGCAGCGCCATGCCGGCAGCTGAGAACACCAGCACCCCGCGCAGATAGTTCTGCCAGGACTGGCCCGCCCCGGCATCCACCCCGACGAGCCGGTAAAAACCGCGTTCCACCCGCAGGTGCTTTTCGGAGGTGTACAGGCGGGCCATGAAGTCACCCAGCGGCCGGTAGGCCAGGACCAGAAGCACCACCAGCGTGAGGACCTGCACGGCCTCAAACCAAGCGCCCATCAGAACCGCTCCGGTCTGACAAGGGCTGCCAGCAGATAAACGGCAGCCGCAGCGCCGAGGCAGAGGGCCAGGATGTCGAAGAACGTCACAGCTTCTCCACCGCCCCTGCCATCAGGACAAACGCAGCAAACAGGGCCGCGAAGCCGGTAATAAAAAGAACATCGAGCACGGAAGTTGCCCCCAGGCTGGATCGGCGTGCCGCCGGTCGGCGGCACGGGCACGTTGTGTGCCGCCTTCGATTAGATGCCCGCCGCGGAGCCCGGATGACCATCCTTATGTTTTCCTCACGGCTCCCGGACAAACCCTTACGGAATGCCTATGCCCGCACGCCTCGGAGCGACGTCCCGCCGGGGCCCAACCGCTGGGTATACACTGTAAACATCCACTCACCGCCCGGCCCTGCCGGCCTGGTCCCAAGGAACCGTCTAATGCCCCATCAGCCGCTGAGACCCGGCCCGATTGCCGCAGCAGCCGTGCACATTGCCGACGCCGAAGGGCTCGACGCCGTTTCCATGCGGCGGGTGGCCCGCGAGCTGGATGTATCAGCCATGGCCCTGTACCGCCATGTGGCCGACCGGCAGGCACTGCTGCTGCTGATGGCCGAAACTGTGTCCGGGGACTACGCCCTGCTGCCGCCGGGAAAACACACCTGGCAGCAGATGCTCATGCATATGGCCGACGCCCAGTGGAACGTCTTTACCGCCCACCCCTGGCTGTTGAGCATCGTCCTCACGCCGCGCCGGCTGGTGAATGCAGCCAGCCCCGACGAGGTCGAACTCCTGCTGGCCACGCTGGAAGCGGCCGGATTCAGCCGGGAGCAGTGCTTTGACTGCCTGCTGGGAGTCTCGGCGGCCGTGATCGGCACAGCCACCATCACCATCGCCGCCCACACCGGACCGGAGCTTTCCGAGCCGGAGGCACCCCCACGCTGGGATGCCGAAACGGTGGCCCGCAATCCCCGTGCCGCCGGCTTCCAGGACCAGGGGATCAGCTACCCGGCCTCGCGCCGCTCGCTGGATTTCTTCGTCGCCAACTTCATCCGCGGCGTCGGGCGCACCCTCAATAACTGACCGGGCTACCGCCCGGGCTTACGGAAGGAAAAGCATGTTGCTTCAGAACAAGACCGCGATCATCACCGGCGGTGCAGGAGGTATCGGCCAGGGCATCGTTCGCCGGTTCCTGTCCGAGGGCGCCAATGTTGCCGTGGTGGATATTGACCAGGCCCAGGGAGAGGAACTGCTGGCCGGCCTGACGGGCCCGGGGGAAGCGATTTTCATCGCCAAGGACATTTCCAAGCCGGAGAATGCTGCAGCGATTGTGGCCGAAACAGTGGCACGCTTCGGCGCCCTGGACATCCTGGTCAACAACGCCCACGCCTCCAAGCAGGCACCGATCATGGAGACCACTCCGGAAATCTGGGACCTGTCCTTTAACACCGGGACCATGGCTACGTTCCACCTGATGCGCGCCGCCTACCCGGAGCTGAAGAAGACGCGCGGCAGCATTGTGAATTTCGCTTCCGGCGCCGGTATGAAGGGCCTGCCGAACCAGGTTGCCTATGCAGCGGCCAAGGAGGCCATCCGCGCCATTTCCCGCACCGCCGCCAATGAGTGGGCAGCCGACGGCATCCGGGTCAACGTGGTCTCCCCCGTGGCACTGACTCCGGGAATCGTGCAGTGGAGCAAGGCCTACCCGGACGCATACCAGGAAGTAGTGGACGGCGTACCGCTGGGCCGGCTGGGTGATCCGGAAACGGACATCGCCCCGGTGGTGGTGTTCCTGGCCAGCGAGCAGGCACAGTACGTTACCGGTCAGACACTGATGGCCGACGGCGGCTCCATCAAGCTGTACTGATCCGGCACAGGCAAAGCTCCGGCGGTCTAGCCCAGCACCGCCCAGCCCAGGGCCGGCAGCGCCAGCCGCTGTCCGGGAACGTCCAGTCCGCCCTCACCGGCCAGGACATCCCGGACAGCGGCCGGAACCTCCACCGTGGCCGCCGTGTCCGCCAGGTTCAGGGCGACAACCAGCGAGTGGGCGTCCTGGTGCACTTCGTAGACCAGCTGCTCATTGGCCAGCACATGCACGCGTGTGCGGGCGGAATGCACCCATGCGTGGCGGCGGCGCAGCCCGATCAGTTCCCGGTGCAGCAGGTACAGCGGCTGCCCCGCCGCAGAAAGCCTGTCCGGCGCCTCGGGAAACAGCGGACGGATGTCATCGTCTCCCCCGGCGCGGTCTTCCTTGATGCCCCGGTAGCCCTGCTCGTCGCCGTAGTAGATGGCCGGGGTCCCCGGCAGGGTCAGCAGCAGCACCACCGCGTGCGGCAGCCGGCCCGACGCTGCCAGGCGGCTGGCAATGCGGGTTACGTCGTGGTTCCCCACGAAGGTGAAGGGGACAAAAGTATCCAGGAACTCATTGTGGCGTTCGAGGGTCCAGCTGAGTTCGTAGAAGTTGCCTTCGGAGAGCGAGCTCCACACCGCCTTCCAGAGCTCGTACTGGGTCACGGAGTCCAGCGTTCCGTTCCGCACTTCGGCCGGATAGTCGCCGTGGATGTACTCCCCCACAAAGTACGCGTCCGGAAATTCGCTGCGGACATCGGCCAGCACGCCGGCCCAGAACGACGACGGGACGGCGTAGGCAGCGTCCAGCCGCCAGCCGTCGGCACCCCGGCGAAGCCAGTGCTTCATCACGCCGGCGACGAAGGCTGCCACCTCCGGCTCCCCGTGGTTCAGCGCCACCAGGTGGCTGTGGCCTTCAAAGTCCCGGTACTCCGGCTCCGTTCCGGGAGCGGCACCCTCCGGCCAGGTGAGATGGAACCAGCCGGCCTCCGGGGCATCCGGCCCCTGTTCCAGCACCCTTCGGAAGGGGGCAAAGGAGCGGGCAGTGTGGTTGAACACGCCGTCCAGCAGCACGCGGATGCCCCGGGCATGCGCCTGGCGGATCAGCTCATCGAAGTCGGCGTCGTCGCCCAGCCGCGGATCGATCCGGTAGTAGTCGGTGGTGTCATAGCCGTGCGTTTCGGAGGCGAACACCGGACCCAGGGCCAGCCCGGAGGCACCCATCTCCACCACGTAGTCCAGCCAGTTGGCAAGGTGCGGCAAACGGTGCCGGACGGGACCCTGGTCCTGTGCCGCCGGGACGGCCGGCACAGCCTCCCGTTCGGCTCCGGTGAACCCCAACGGATAGACGTGCCACCAAATGGCGTGCTGTACCCAGTCCGGCGTCGTTATCAAGAAAAGTGCCCTCCCCGTAGTCCATCAGTCAGGTACCAGTCTGCCATCATCAGCACCCTTACCGCCCACCGGCCTCCGCAGGGAATTACTGCACCCCGGCCGGCGCTGTAGGAGGTGGAAGCAACCACGAAAGTGAAGGACCCCCATGGCTTTGGAACAGATCGGCAACCAGCGGACCGGCATCGACGAGCGGCAGCAGAAAGTCTTCGACTATGTGCGCCGTTACGGGCGGGTCCAGCCGCAGGACGTCGCGGAAGAGTTTGACCTCGGCGGCGTTCAGACCCTGAACGTGCTCACCTCGCTCGAAGAGCTGGGCGCCCTCCGGCTGGTTTCCGGCGGGGACGGCGTTTTCGCAGTCCCCACCGGCCAGTCGCTGTGCGACCCCTACACGGGCACCTGCAGCATCTAGGGACCGGCCGGAACTACAGCATGCTGCGGGGCACGGCAGGGAACGCCCCGCCGTCGTACAGTCCGGCCACCGCACGCATGTACCCGGTCCACTGCGCACCGGCCAGCGCGGAACCGTCCACGTAGGAGCGGGAAACCCCGTTGATCTCCAGGTTGTTCAGTGACGTGTAGGAGTTCCAGTTGCCTACCCAGGACGCAGTGGCAATGCCGGTGGTGTAACCGACGGTCCAGGTCTGCTCGGACTGGTCGGTGGTGCCGGTCTTGGCCGCCGCGGGCACGCCGATGGGGGCGATGCTGCCAGGTGAACTGTTCACCAGGTTCTGCAGCGGAGACGTCACGGCTGCGGCGACATCAGCGGAAACGGCCTGCCGGCACTCCTGCTCCGGGATGTCATACGCCCTGCCCTGCCGGTCGGTGACCTCGGTGAGAGCCGTCGGCTTGCAGTATTCCCCGCCCGAGGCGAAGGTAGCGTAGGCCGAGGCCATGGTCAGCGGAGAAACCTCCTGGCCGCCCAGGACGAAGGAAGGGCTGGTGACTTCCAGCGGTTCCCCGTCCACGGCGCGGTGCACGCCCATATCGGTGGCAATGTCCCGGATGTCGCACAGGTCCAGCTGCGCCGCTTCGGCCACGGTGGCGGTGTTCACGGACCAGGTCAGCCCCTGGCCGACGGTCATGGAACGTTCGTAGCCCTCGGAGGCGTTCTTGAATTTCCATTCGTCGAACTCGGCGTTGCCGCCCAGACAGCTCGCCTTCCACTTGAACCCGGCCGGATAGGACGTGCGGGTGGCGTCGATGGTGTCATTGAGTCCGCGGCCGGACTCCAGCCACGCGGCCGTAGTGAAGGGCTTCATGGTGGAACCGGGCTGGAAGCCGTAGGGCGTGCCGCCCATATCCGCATCCACGTTGAAGTTCAGCTGCGTCCTGCCCTTCCCCGGTTCGGGGGTGTACTCGGTGTTCTGTGCCATCGCCAGGATCCTGCCGGTCCCGGGTTCCACGGAAACCAGCGCGGAGCCGGCTCCCGAGGCATCACCCACGGGCACCTGGGCCTCGATCTGCTTTTGGGCTTCCGCCTGCAGCCGGGAATCCAGGGTAGTCCGGATGGTCAGCCCGCCGCGGGCCAGCAGCCGGGAGCGTTCCTTCACATCGGCGCCGAAGGCATCGGACTGCAGGATGGCCTGCTCCACGTAACTGCAGAAGTACTGGGCGGTCTCCGCCCCGGTGCACCCCGAAGAGATGGTCTGCGGGTTCAGGTTCAGGCCGGTGGCCACCGCTTCGTCATACTCCGCCTGGGTGATCTTGCCGTTCTTCAACATGGCGCCCAGCACCGTGTCACGGCGGGCCTGGGTCCCTTCGGGGTTGGTGAAGGGATTGTAGACGCTGGGCGACTGCACCATGCCGGCCAGCATGGCGGACTGCGCCGGGTTCAGCTCGGCGGCGGAGATGCCGAAGAAGCTCCGGGCCGCTGCCTCCACGCCGTAGGTCTGCCCGCTGAAGAGCACTATGTTGAGGTACCCCTCCAGGATCTCTTCCTTGGAGTACTGGTGCTCGACGGCGACGGCCAGCTTGGCTTCGCGCAGCTTGTCGCCCATGTCCTTGGTGCCGCTGAGCGTCAGGTCGCTGCCGCCCTTGCCCTCGGCAATCGCATTGGTGATGAGGACGTTGTTGACGTATTGCATTGTCAGGGTGGAGGCGCCCTGGGTGTCGCTGCCGCCGGCGTTGGACGCGAAGGCTCGGGCCACGCCTTTGAAGTCGATGCCGTTGTGCTCAAAGAAGCGGGCGTCCTCGATGGCCACGATGGCGTCCTGCATGTTCGGGGAGATTTGATCCAGGCTGACCGGTACCCGGTTCTCCGCGTAGAACGTGGCCAGCAGTACCCCGTCGGCACTGTAGATCTTCGACCCCTCGTCCAGCGGGCCGGTTTCCAGCTCATCCGGGAGCTGGTCGAGCACCTCCACTCCCATGTCGCTGCCGGTGGCGGCGACGGCGGCCACCGGAATGAGGCTGGCTGCGGCCAGCACGCCGGCAAGCAGGCTGACCACGAAGAAGGCAACGAGTTTGCCGGGCAGACTCAGTCGTTCCAGGAAAGTGGATGTGGGGGGACGCATCCGGCCAATTTATCGGCTGTTCCTGAGAGGCTTCCTTGACCGCCCGTGCGGCGGCCGGTATAAGAGCCGACATGTGCATCGGGTGCCGTTTCCCGGGGATTCCGCGCAACGGCGCGGTTTTTGCACTGACTTCCGGGGCTGCTGCGGCCGCCCCGCCGGTACCGTCTGCGGAGACGGACCGAGAACAAAATCACACGGCAGGGCTGCGTCACTCCCCGGTTAAGCGGCACCGGCCCGCAGCGCAGCGCTGCGGGCCGGAGCACGGGGCCGTCGGAGTGGTTAGGCGTCCACGACGATGGCGGTGATGGCGGGCGTCCGGTTGTAGAACCGGCGCATCCAGTTGGCCACGGCGCGCTCGATGACATCTTCGAGATCCTCGCCCTTGGGGCCGCGGCGGCTGCCGGAGGCCGCGTTGGCCACGGCCTTCTCCACGGCTTCTTCGGCCTTCTTCAGGTCCTCGGACTTGACGGTGAAGCCCTTGGTGAAGAATTCGGCCGGCTCGGCGATGGTGCCGGTATCGGCGTCGACCAGGGCCAGCACCGTGACGGCGCCCTCTTCGGCCAGCTGCATGCGCTCCTTCAGGGTTTCCTCGGTGGTGTGGCCGACGCTGTCGCCGTCCACGAACACGAGGTCCACCTGGTGCTTGCCGGAGATCGTGGCCCGGCCGCGGCGCAGGTCAACGGTCATGCCGTTCTCGGCGATGACGACGTCACGGGGATCCATGCCGGTCGCCTCTGCGATGGCTCCGTTGGCCTTGAGGTGGCGCCATTCGCCGTGCACCGGCATCACGTTGCGCGGCTTGACGATGTTGTAGCAGTAGGCGAGTTCGCCGGCGCTGGCGTGCCCGGAGACGTGCACCTTGGCGTTGCCCTTGTGTACCACGTTGGCGCCGATCTTGGTCAGGTTGTTGATGATGCCGTAGATGGCGTTCTCGTTACCCGGGATCAGCGAGCTGGCCATCAGCACGGTGTCGCCCTCGTGGATGCGGATCTGGTGGTCCTTGTTGGCCATCCGGGACAGCGCGGCCATCGGCTCGCCCTGCGATCCGGTGCAGATCAGTACCACCTTGTGGTCATCGGTGCGCTGCAGCGCCTTGAAGTCCACCAGGATGCCCTTGGGGATGTTCAGGTAGCCCAGTTCCTCGGCGATGGTCATGTTGCGGATCATCGACCGGCCCACGAAGGAGACCTTGCGGTTGTAGCGCGATGCCGCGTCGATGACCTGCTGGATGCGGTGGATGTGGCTGGCGAAGCTGGAAACGATGATGCGGCGCGGCGCGGTGCGGAACACCGTGTCGATGGCCGGGGCCAGTTCCTTTTCCGAAGCCATAAAGCCGGGAACCTCGGCGTTGGTGGAGTCGGTGAGGAAGAGATCCACGCCTTCCACGCCGAGCCGGGCGAAACCGGTGAGGTCGGTGATGCGGCGGTCCAGCGGGAACTGGTCCATCTTGAAGTCGCCCGTGTGCAGGGCCATGCCGGCGGCGGTGCGGATGGCGATGGCCAGGCCGTCGGGGATGGAGTGGTTCACGGCCAGGAATTCCAGGTCGAAACCGCCGATGGTGCGGCGGTCGCCTTCCTTCACCTGGATCAGCTTGGGCTTGATCCGGTGCTCCTTGAGCTTGGCTTCGATGAAGGCCAGGGTCAGTTTGGAGCCCACGATGGGGATGTCCGAACGCTCGCGCAGCAGGTACGGCACGCCGCCGATGTGGTCTTCGTGGCCGTGGGTCAGCACAACGGCCACCACGTCCTGCAGGCGGTCACGGATGGCGGTGAAATCGGGCAGGATCAGGTTGACGCCCGGGTGTTCTTCCTCGGGGAAAAGCACGCCGCAGTCAACAATCAGGAGCTTGCCGTCGAATTCGAAAACGGTCATGTTCCTGCCGATTTCGCCGAGACCGCCCAGGTTCATAACGCGCATGGTTCCCTTGGCGAGTTCCCGGGGGGCTTTAAGGACGGCAGGTGTTCTATTCACGGATGAGGTTTCTTTCGTTGGGGATCGGATTGCAGGGTGGAACGGCAGCCGTACGGCGGCATTCCGGAAGTCTGTGGTGCGGCCAGAACAGGGCCGGCAGCTGTTGTACTAAGTTCATTCTATTGACTTTTCCGGCGCGCCGGGGACAACGGCCCCTTCGGGAGAGTCCCGCCATGTAGTCCTGCAGTGTCCTACGCCCGTTCGAGCGCCGTTTTCTGTGTGCGGCTGATCCCTGTACCCTGCCCGCAGTTTGAGCAGGTAAAGGCATAGCGGCGGCTGGTAGTCAGCACCGGAATGAAGAACAGGGTGAGCCGGTTGGCGCGTTCCTGCACGTTCTGCGGCGCGTAGGCTCCGCAGTACTGGCAGGTGGCGGGCCGCGAAAACAGCTCACGGACAACGGTCTTGAATCCGATGATGAATAGCATGGTCCTCCTGGCGGCGTCGGGTCTGCCCGCTCCACTCTACGTGTTTACTAAGGTTGCTTACCACCTCGTCCTCCGGCTATCTTCTCTGCCATGGCATCCCGCCCCAAGCCGGACACCGAATACATTCTGCCGTTGAAGTGGTCAACGGACCTCGGCCTCGACGAGCTGTGTGACTACCTGGCGATGCTGTCCGGCCATCTGCCGGTACTGGTGGTGGACGGCTCCGCGGAGGAACTCTTCGCTGCACACTCGCGTGTCTTTCCCCCGCCGGTCCGGCACTGCCGCCCCAAGCACCCGGAATGCCGCAACGGCAAAGTGGGCGGGGTCCTCACAGCGCTGGACCTGACGCAGGCCGGGCGCCTCATCATTGCCGACGACGACGTCCGCTACACCCCGGACGGATTAGCCCGGATCCTCGCACTGTTGGACGGCGCCGACGTCGTGCGCCCGCAGAACTACTTCCCCGCTCCGCTGCCGTGGCATGCGAAGTGGGACACCGCCCGGACCCTGGTGAACCGGGCCCTCGGCACCGACTACCCGGGGACCCTGGCGGTGCGGACCGAGGTGCTTCGACGCTCGGGCGGCTACAGCGGCGACGTCCTCTTCGAGAACCTCGAACTGCTGAGGACGGTGCGCGCGGCAGGCGGGACTGAGCTGAAGGCCAATGACCTCTTCGTGGCCCGGCTCCCCTGCACCACCGCCCATTTCTTCCGGCAGCGGGTCCGCCAGGCCTATGACGATTTCGCGCAGCCGCTGCGGCTGGCAGCCGAACTGGCGCTCCTGCCGGTGCTGCTGTGGTCCCTGCGCCGCCCCGTCCGGCTGCCGCTCATCGCCGGAGCCGCGGCCGCAGTCGCCGAATACGGCAGGCGCCGGCACGGCGGCACGCGGGTGTTCGGCCCGGCGGTGGCGCTGTGGGCACCCGTCTGGGTGGCCGAACGTGCGGCCTGCGTCTGGCTGGCGCTGGGGTGGCGGCTGCGCGGCGGAATCCCCTACTCCGGTTCACGGCTGGCGACGGCGGCACACTCGGTCGGTGCCCTCCGCCGCCGCCTGCGGCGCTGAACTGCCGTACCCTACTGCGGATGGGGAATACAGCTCACACCAGCGGCTACGTCGACGTGCCGCGGGCCCGGATCTACTGGGAAGCAACCGGCAACCCCGACGGTGTTCCCGTCCTGTACCTGCATGGCGGACCGGGCAGCTCCCTGGGTTCCGGCGGTTACCGTTCCCTGTATGACCCGGCCCGGTTCCGCATCATCGGCCTGGACCAACGCGGGTGCGGACGCAGCACCCCGGCGGCTCAAAACGACCTGGCGCACCTGCACCTGAACACCACGCAGCAGCTGATTTCCGACATTGATGCCCTCCGGAGCGAACTGGGGATCTCCCGCTGGATAGTCAGCGGAATTTCCTGGGGCAGCACGCTGGCCCTGGCCTACGCCCTGGCCCATCCGGACCGGGTGGCCGGACTTGCCCTGGCGGCAGTGACCACCACCAGCCGCGACGAGGTTGACTGGATCACCGGCGGCGTCGGGCGATTCTGCCCAGGGGCACTGGCGGAATTCACCGGTGAGGCCCGCGCATTGCCGGGAGAACGTGTTGTCACCGCCTATGCCCGGCGGCTGGCGGGGGCGGACCGGGCGGACGCACGTGCGGCGGCCCGGGCATGGGGCCGGTGGGAAGCCGCCGTCGCCGGCCTGGAACCTGGCACGCACGCCCGTAACCGCCTCGATGCTGGGGAGTTGATGTCCTTTGCCCTGCTGGTGACGCACTACTGGGCGCATGACGGTTTCCTGCCCGGCGGTAAAGCAATCCTCGCCCGCGTCAGGGAGCTGGACGGGATACCTGCGCATCTGATCCACGGGCGGAAAGACATGGGCAGCCCGGTGGCGACGGCCGAGACACTGCACAGCCGCTGGCCGTCCAGCCGGCTGACCGTGCTGGATGGTGAAGGCCATGTGGGCCCCCGCGCCTGGGGCGCCCTCTCGACCGCAGTGGCGGAGCTGGCGGGCAAACGGCAAGGCTAGCGACGCAGGACGGACCTGGCGGCACGGTTGCCCAATAACTGCGCCAGCTGCACCAGCACAATGATCACCGCCACCGCAGCCCAGGTAACCACCGGGTTGAACTGACGGTAGCCGTATTGGATGGCGAAGTTGCCCAGGCCTCCCCCGCCGACGTACCCGGCGACCGCCGACATGTCCACCAGTGCCACAAAAATGTACGTGTACCCCAGGATCAGCGGCCCCAGTGCTTCCGGAATGAGGATGGTGCCGATGATCCGCAGCCGGCCGGCACCCACAGACCGTGCAGCCTCCAGCACCCCGGGCTGGACCGTGAGCAGGTTCTGTTCCACAATCCGGCTGATCCCAAAGGCCGCGGCAAGCGAGAGGGTGAAAATGATGGCACTGTTGCCGATACCCGTGCCCGTCACCTGCCGCGCCAGCGGCTGCGCCGCGGCCAGGAAGATGATGAACGGGATCGGCCGGAACACGTTGACGAGGAAATTCAGCGTCCCGAAGACGGGTCGGTTGGCCAGGATGTTCCCGGTACGCGTGGTGTACAGGCCCAGGCCCAGCACGAGGCCGCCCAGCCCGCCGAAGAACAGGCTGAAGCCGACAATGTAGAGGGTTTCGTACGCCGCTTTCCACAGTTGCGGCGAGAGCGGAATAAGGTCATCCATGGTGTGCCGGCTCCGTTGCTTTGAGGCCGCCGACGGCGGCAAGTGCGGTATCGATTGCGTCGTCCGGGCCCTTGAGCGCCAGGGTGAGATGGCCGAAGGTGCGCCCGCCGACGTCGTTGATCCCGCCGTACACCAACTCGAAGCCCACCCCCGCGCGGGCCAGCTCCAGAAAGAGGGCATCTTGGGAGGTGTCGCCGTCCCGGAAGGAGAACGTGGCCAGGCGGCCTTCATGCCGGCTGCGCAGGGCGTCCAGTTCCTCTCCGGACGGCACACCGCGCACCACCGTGGACACGAACCGACGCGAGGACTCCTGCCGCGGTGCCGAAAAGACGTCGAAGACCGGCCCCTGTTCCACAATCCGCCCGCTGTCCATGACCGCCACCCGGTCCGCGAGCTTCCAAATCACATCCATCTCGTGCGTGATCACCACGATGGTGATGCCCAGTTCCCGGTTGACCCGGCGGAGCAGGGCCAGTACCTCCCGTGTGGTTTCCGGGTCCAATGCGGAGGTCGCCTCGTCCGCGAGCAGGATCTTTGGTGAGGCTGCAAGGGCCCGGGCAATGCCCACACGCTGCTTTTGCCCGCCGGACAGCTGTTCGGGATAGTTGTCCGCCTTGCCGGCCAGGCCCACGAACTCCAGCAGTTCATCCACCCGGGCGCTGATTGCGCTGCGGCTGTACCCGGCGACCCGCAGCGGATACGCCACGTTGCTCCTGACCGTCTTGGCGTTGAACAGGTTGAACTGCTGGAAGACCATGCCGATGTCCCGGCGCAGCTCCCGCAGCCGTCGCTCGGGCACCCCGGAGACGGTCCTGCCGTCCACGGTGATCTCTCCGGCGGTGCAGGCTTCCAGGCCGTTAATCAGCCGGACGAGTGTGCTCTTGCCGGCGCCCGAGTACCCGATGATGCCGAAGATCTCACCGGCCTCGATGTCCAGGCTGATGTCCGAGAGCGCAGTAAGCGGCGGCTCCCCCTTCCGGGCGGGCGCATAGGACTTGGTGACGTTGTGCAGCGAAATCAGCGGCATGGCCTAGCCCAGTGCACGGACGTCGGCTTCGACGTCCTTGAGTGAGGCCACCAGGTCCTCCGCAGGTACCTTGAGCAGCCGGGCGGTATTGCCGGAGGCCTTCTGCACGCCGTCATGCACGGCGGGAGTGTCCTGGTAAATCTCCACCAGGCGGCGGTAGGTCTCGTTGTCCTGTTCACCTGCCCTGGCGGCGAACACGTTGACGTAGGGAATTGCCCGGGGATCGGATGGGTCGTCCTGCGCGATGGCGTCCGCCGCTTTCAGCCCGGCATCCTCCACAAAGTCATTGTTGATGATGGCCGCCGCCACGTCCGGCAGGGAGGTGGGCGTCAGCGAGGCCTCCAGGGTAGTCACCTTGACCCGCGACCCGGACTCGTCAATATCGTCCAGGGTGGCGAAGGGACCACCCCCGTCCTTCAGGCTCAGCAGTCCGGCCGACTGCAGCACCAGGAGACCGCGTGCGAGGTTGCTTTCGTCATTGGGCACGGCCACGGTTGCCCCGTCCGGAATGTCCGCCACCGAGTCGTACTGGGTCGAATACAGCCCGAGCGGGTAGATGGCCGTGGAGCCCACCGGCACCAGGTCCTCGCCGCTGGAGACGTTGTAACGGGCGAGGTAGACCAGGTGCTGGAACTGGTTCAGGTCCAACTCGCCTTCGGTCAGTGCCGGATTGGGCTGGGTGTACTCGGCGAAGTCCACAATTTCCACGTCGATGCCGGCGTCCTCTGCTGCATCCGCGTAGGTGGTCCAATACGGGTCACTGGCACCAACCACACCGATGCGTACGGTCTCTTCGTCGCTTCCGGCAGCCTGGCCGCCGCAGCCGGCCGCAAAGGCAAGGAATGGAACAAGGGACAGGGAAAGAAGTTTTTGCGTGCGATTCACGGGCATTCCTTAAAGAATTGTTTATGGGCATGACAATTAGGCGCAGCAATACTGCGCGGAAAAGGCGGGCCGGAACCCGGTCGGTTGCCTAGGTTCTGCGGGGGTTGGGCATGCGCGTTTCCCTTGTCGATCGGGACGCAGCCGGCTGCGGGGCAGCCATGAGCGCCGTACTTGCCGGCGGACTGTTGTCCGACGGCCGAATCATCACCTGGAGCACCCCGCTACGACGAGAGGGTTGCTGTCCAGCCGGCCAGGGCCGATGGCTGGAACTCTTGATTGCTGACCCCAGATTATTGGGACGCATTTCTTTCCGTCAATGGCAAAACCGGAAAAGGTGAAATGTTTCCTTTTAATACGGATAACCGGCAACACCATTCCTGCTGCCTCCCGGGAGGGCCGGCGGTAGGCTTTGGGTATGGCCAGATACTTTGACGTCCACCCCGACAACCCGCAGCCGCGGTCCATCAACCAGATCGTGGACCTGGTCCGCTCCGGGGGCCTCATCGCCTACCCCACCGATTCCAGCTACGCCCTGGGCGTGCAGTTGGGAAACCGTGACGGGCTGGAGCGGATCCGGCAGATCCGGAAACTGGACGAGAAGCACCACTTCACCTTGGTCTGCCGGGACTTCGCCCAGCTGGGACAGTTCGTGCAGCTGGACAATTCGGTGTTCCGCAGCGTGAAGGCCGCCACCCCCGGCCGCTACACATTCATCCTGCCGGCCGTGAAGGAAGTCCCGCGCTGGCTGTCGCACCCCAAAAAGCGCACCGTGGGCGTACGGATTCCGGACAATGCGGTGGTGCAGGCCCTTCTGGACGGCCTGGGCGAACCGCTGCTCTCCAGCACATTGCTGCTGCCCGGTGATGAGGATCCGATGACCCAGGGCTGGGAAATCAAGGAACGGCTGGACCACCAGGTGGACGCCGTCATCGATTCCGGCTTCTGCGGACCGGATCTCACCACCGTGGTCGATTTTTCCGACGGTACCCCGGAAGTTGTCCGCCGGGGCACGGGAGATCCTTCGCCCTTTGAATAACCCGCCGGTGCGATAAGCCGCCGATGCTCCTGCCGCGCTTTGGATAGCCCGGTCCTCTGTTGACACCCTGCCTGCCGGTGCGGAGTGTGGCCCCGTCAAGGGGGACCACCAGCACCATCACTCGCAGGGGAATCCAACATGAAGAAGACGGCTTCGGCATTATCCACGGCGGTACTGAGCATCTGCGTCCTGGCAGGGTGCGGCATGACAGGCCTGCCCGCCACCGGCGGAACACCGCAACCCACCGGTTCGACCGGTCCCAGCGGGAGCCCGACCGGCTCCCCGAGCCCCACCTCCAGTCCGACATCCAGCTCAACCTCCAGCCCGACCTCCAGTCCCACGCCAAGCCCCACGGACGGCGGGGACAACAGCGACGACGAGTCCGTGAACGTCATCCTGATGGTGGGTGACGGAATGGGCACCGCCCAGCGCGACGCCATCCGCCTGGCCTCCGTGGGCCTGCAGGGGGAACTGGCCATGGACACCCTGCCCGAAGTGGGCCGGGTACACACCAATTCGGCCGATGAGGAAACCTTCGTCACCGATTCCGCGGCGGCGGCCACCGCCATGGCCACCGGGGTGAAGACCTACAACGGAGCCATCGGCACCAACCTGGACCGCGAACCCGTCACCACCGCTTTGGAAATTGCTGAAGGCCTGGGCAAATCAACCGGGCTGGTCACCACGAGCCAGGTCACCGACGCCACGCCCGCCGCATTCGGCTCGCACGTACTGGACCGCGACGAGCAGAGCGCAATCGCCGCGCAGTTCCTGCGCAGCTCCCACCCCGAAGTCATCCTGGGTGGCGGCGAGGATTACTGGTACCCGGAGGGCGACCCGGGCCGGTACCCGGACAACCCGGCCGAGGACGAGTCCGAGCAGAGCGCCGGCACCGAAGGGAACCTGGTGGAAGAGGCCCAGGACCAGGGCTACGAATACGTCTGGGACCTCCCCGGCCTGCAGGCCGCGCAGGGAGAACGGCTGCTGGGCCTGTTCGCCAACGAGGAAATGTTCCAGTACGGCGACGACGTCGAGGAAACCTACAATCCCGCCGTTCCGCTGACGGAAATGACGCAGAAGGCCCTGGACGTGCTGGACGGCAACCAGTCGGACAACGGCTTTTTCCTGATGGTGGAAGAAGAAGGCATTGACGCTTTCAGCCACGTCAACAACGGTGCCCTCACCATCGAGTCCGGCATCGAATTTGACCGGTCCGTTGCCCTGGCCAGGGAGTACGCCGAACAGGACGGCAACACGCTGCTCATCACGGTGGGCGACCACCAAACCGGCGGGATGACCATCGAACCGCTGGGGGGCGCAGATCCCACCAATCCGGACAGCCCGGTGCAGGAAGAGCCCTTCGACGTCGCCGGTTCGGACCAGCAGTTCCGGATTGACTGGACCACCAACGGCCACACCGGTGACGACGTGCCGCTGACCGCCATGGGGCCTGGCGCCGAGATGCTGACCGGCGTGTATGAGAACACCCGCATTTTCGACGTAATGGTCGACGTCATGCGTTCGGGAACGGAACGGGATTTTGACCTGCAGTCCCACCGCGGCGGACGCGGGGAAAACACAGAGGAATCCCTCACTGCGTTCGCGCATTCCCTGGAGCTGGGTGTAACCACGCTGGAACTGGATACGCATCTGACCGAGGACGGACGCGTCATCGTCTGGCATGACGACACGATCCAGCCGGAAAAGTGCGCTGACACCGCCGCGGCAAGCCCCGGAGATTCGGAGTTCCCTTACGTGGGTGACCGGGTCTCGGAGTTGAGTCTGGCGCAGGTGCAGACCCTGGACTGCGGGTACGCCCAGTTGCCGGGTTTCCCGGAGCAGGACGTGGCCGAGGGGAACCGCATTGTTGAACTGAGCGAGGTCTACGCACTGGCTGACCGGTACGGCGCTGAAACCGTCTGGTTCAATGTGGAAACCAAGGTCGAAGAGGGACTGGCCGGCGGGCCGGGCAGCGTCGCGTTGACCCAGGCCGTGGTGGACGTGGTCCGTGAGTCGGGCCGGGCCAACCGGACCACCATCCAGTCCTTCGACTGGTCCACGCTGAACCTGGTCGCGGACATCTCGCCGGACCTGACGTTGGTGGCCCTGGCCGGGACACCCGCCGAGTTGGGCGTGGGCCAGCCCGGTGCAGCACCCGAACTGGGCGGGATCGACATTGACGACTTCGCCGGCTCCGTACCGCGGGCAGCCGCAGCACAGGGCTATGACGTCGTCTCTCCCATCGCCACCAGCGTCACCCCCGAGATGGTGGCCGAGGCGCACCAACTCGGGCTGCCCGTCATTCCGTGGACAGTCAACGAACCTGCGGACATGAACGCACTGATGGACCTGGGCGTGGACGGGCTCATTACCGACTACCCCACGCGGCTGCGCGCGGTCATGGCAGACCGCGGACTGGATCTGCCTGAGGCCTACCGCAGCTGATCCGCCCGGAAGCGGCGCAGCTGTCCGGGAACACCGGCAGCTGTGCCGCTTCCCGCTTGGGACCGCGCAGAGGGCCGGTTTCCGGCCCGGCGGGTCCCAATGCGATGCTGTCTTAATGCCCGGTCTCTATATCCTTCCGTCCTGCTGGCTGCTGGACGCCGCCCCGGAAGACATCTGGGCGGTCGTGGCGGCCAGTGACATGAGCTGGCCGCGCTGGTGGCCCGGCTGCACCCTCGAGGAGCTATCCGTTCCGGACGATGCCGATACCGGGAGCCCGGATGCCCTCCTGCTGGCCAGCACCGCGCGCCTGCAGTTCCGCGCAGCCCTGGGCTACCGGCTATCCATTACGATCCGCCCCACGGCTGCCGACCACCCGCACGTTATTGAGTTCGACGCCGGCGGCGACCTGGCGGGCACCGGCCGGATCCGCCTCTCCCCCGACGCCGCGGCACCGCACCGCACGCGGATGTCCATCGATTGGCGGGTCACCCCCACCCGCCGCTGGATGCGCCTGCTCACTCCGGTGGCGCGGCCAGTCTTCACCGCCGCCCACAGCCTGCTGATGCGCCGCGGCGAACGGGGACTGCAGCGCGAGCTGCTGCGCGCTCAGGCCACCGGCCGGGGCCGGCCGAACAGTGTGTGCACTCCGGTGGAGTAATGCACGGTGTCCGGCGGTCCGGAGACAAGCAGGCCGGCAGCGGGCACGAGGCTGTCGGAGAAATGCGTCAGCACGGCCGGCCGCAAGGGCCAGGGCCGGTGCGAATTGGGAATGAACACGGTCCGGCCGAACAGGGCCGCATGCAGGCCGAACCGGGCCGTCAGCCAGAGGGAAAGCTCGTCATCCGCCGATTCGCCCTCCAGCGGCACCGCCGCAAAGGAGGTGCCCGCCTGTGCCCCGAACCGTTCGACGTCGTACCCCCGCTCCAGCCCGGAGCGGACAGCGCGGCAGCGGGACCAGACATACGGGATCTGCAGTGCCCTGGCCACCAGCACGGGTCCCAATCTGGAAGCGTCAAGCGTCAGGAAGAGTACCCCGCGGCTGCCGTCCCGGCCGCGTGAATAGAGCCGGACGTTGATTTCGGTGAACGAGCCGAACCAGGGCACCGGAAACCGGCCGAACAGCCGCGTTTCGCGGGCACGGAAGCCGATCAGCCCCACATAGGTGGAACCGCGGAAAGCGTCCGGCTCAACGCCTGCCGGCATGTACGGCGCCGCCACGGACAGCGGTATCCGCCAATGCAGGAACACGGCATCCGCCCAGGTCTGGGCCATCAGCACCGGCGGCGTTGCCCTTGGCCCGGCCGGCCAGGGGTCTTCCGCGCCGTGCCCGTGCGCATCCATCCGGCCAAGGTAGCAATGCGCCGCGGGCCCTGCCAGAGTTGTGCAGCTTTTTCTCCGCTCAGCCGGCGGCAGGCCCCGCCCCGATCTCGCGCAGGCAGTCCGCCAGTCGGTCCATGCCCGCAGGCACCAGGGAGTAGTAGGCCCAGACGCCGCGCTTTTCGCGTGTCAGGAGGCCGGCATCCATCAGGATCTTCAGGTGGTGGCTCACCGTGGGCTGGCCGAGTCCCAGAGGTTCCGTCAGGTCGCAGACACACGCGGTGGCATCGGCACTGGCCGCAATCAGGGAGAGCAGCCGCACGCGGTTCGGATCAGCCAGCGCCTTGAAGGCCCGGGCTATCCCCTCGGAACGCGACGGCGAGAGCGAGAGGCCGACGACGGCGCCCGGAGAGGAAAGGGCCTGCCCGGTTCCTGCACTGCCTGCTGCTGCTGCTGCACTCATGCGATCCATTATGCAGCACAGATTGACAATCATCGATGAATGTTTCCATACTCGACATTGATGTTTATCGATATCCCGGTTGCTCCGGGTGGAGGAGTACCCGTGAAAACTGCCGTACCGCCGGCGCCGGCAGCCCGCCTTTCCGGCCCGGACCGGTGGCTGCCGCTGTGGATCCTGCTCGCGATGGCCGCCGGACTGCTGCTGGGACGGCAGGTGCCGGGCCTGTCCGCAGCACTGGACAGCCTGCAGGTGGCCGGGGTATCCCTGCCGATCGCCGTTGGCCTGCTGGTGATGATGTACCCCGTGCTTGCCAAGGTCCGCTACGCACAAACCGGGGCCGTGCTGCGGGACCGGACGCTGATGGTTACCTCCCTGATCCTGAACTGGGTCCTCTCCCCCGCCCTGATGTTCGCCCTGGCCTGGATCTTCCTGCCCGATCTGCCGGACTACCGTACCGGCCTGATCATTGTCGGACTGGCGCGCTGCATCGCCATGGTGATGATCTGGAATGACCTGGCCTGCGGGGACCGGGAAGCGGCCACCGTCCTGGTGGCACTGAATTCGGTGTTCCAGGTAGTGGCCTTCGGCGCCCTGGGCTGGTTCTACCTGCAGGTGCTGCCCGGGTGGCTGGGCCTGTCCGTCACCAGTGCGGAATTCTCCCTGACGGCCATTACGGTCTCCGTGCTGGTCTTCCTCGGAGTCCCGCTGCTGGCGGGCGCCCTGTCCCGGGTTGCGGGTGAAAGGATCCGAGGACGGGACTGGTATGAAGGGACGTTCCTGCCCCGGATCGGACCCTGGGCACTCTACGGCCTGCTGTTTACCATTGCCGTGCTGTTTGCCCTTCAAGGCGCGCAGGTTATCGCCCACCCGTTGGATGTTGCCCGGATCGCGGTTCCACTGGTGGTCTATTTTCTGGTGGTCTTTGCTGCCGGGATGCTGCTGGGCCGGATCCTGGGCCTGGGGTATGCCCGGACCGCAACGCTCGCTTTTACCGCTGCGGGCAACAACTTTGAACTCGCCATAGCCGTGGCGGTGGGCACCTTTGGCATCACCTCCGGGCAGGCCCTGGCCGGCGTCGTCGGACCGCTGATCGAGGTGCCCGTACTGGTTGCCCTGGTGTATGCGGCCCTCTGGGCCCGCCGGTTTTTCCCCACCCTGCACTCCCCCGCTTCCCCCACCGCTTCCCCCACCGCAAAGGACCGCCCATGAAACCCTCCGTCCTGTTTGTCTGCGTCCACAACGCGGGCCGCTCCCAGATGGCCGCGGCCTTCCTGGCTAACCTCTCCGCCGGACAGATCGAGGTACGCTCCGCCGGTTCCGCCCCGGCTGCATCCGTGAACCCCGCAGCCGTGGAAGCCATGGCCGAGGTCGGCATCGACATTTCCGCCGAGACCCCCAAACTCCTCTCCGCCGACACCGTGCGGGCCTCCGACGTAGTGGTCACCATGGGCTGCGGTGACAGCTGCCCCGTTTTCCCCGGCGTCCGCTATGAGGACTGGCAGCTGGACGATCCCGCCGGACAGGGTCTGGAGGCAGTCCGCCCGATCCGCGACGAGATCCGCCACCGGGTCGAAGACCTCATCAACTCACTGCTGCCCATCTCCCCGGCAGAGGAAGGCTGACCCCATGACAACGAATCACGCACTGCCGGTCGCCGTCATCGGTGCCGGTCCGGTGGGCCTGGCCGCCGCCGCACACCTGCTCGAACGCGGCATCACTCCCTTGGTGCTGGAAGCAGGCCCGACGCCGGCGCATGCCGTCCGGGCCTGGGGGCACGTGCGGCTGTTCTCACCGTGGCGGTACAACATCGACTCCGCGGCCCGCCGCCTGCTCAGCACCGCCGGCTGGACGGAACCGGACCCGGAGGTCCTGCCCACCGGGGCCGAACTGGTCCGCGACTACCTTGACCCGCTGGCGCACGTGCCGGCGCTGGCCGCAGCCATCCGCACCGGGACGCGCGTGGTGGCCGTGAGCCGGAGCGGCCTGGACAAAACCCGCACGGCAAACCGTGCACAGACGCCGTTCCTGGTCCGGACACAGTCAGCCATGGGCCTGCAGGACCACCTGGTCCGTGGCGTCGTTGATGCTTCCGGTACCTGGGACCGCCCCAATCCGCTCGGCACGGCAGGCCTGGCCGCACCGGGTGAAGCCGAGGCCCGCGCCGCCGGCCTGATCACGGCCCCGCTGCCCGACGCCGCCGGACGGGACCGGGCGACGTTCGCCGGACAACGGGTACTCGTGGTCGGGGCCGGCCATTCCGCCGCCAACACCTTGCTGGACCTTGCCTCGGCGGGAACTTCGGAGATCCTCTGGGCGGTCCGCAGCCCGTCAGCTGAGCACGTGTACGGCGGCGGAGACCTGGACGGCCTGCCCGCCCGGGGTGCCCTGGGTACCCGGCTGCGCGAACTGGTCCGGTCCGGAACCGTCCAGCTGCACACCTCATTCACCATCACCGGATTCGAAGTGGTGTCCGGACCCGGGACGGGCCGGCTGAAGGTAAGCGCCGCCGGCGGTACAGCCCTCACCGTGGACCGTGTGGTGCCTGCCACCGGCTTCCGTCCCAACCTGGACATGCTCGCGGAGGTGCGGCTGGACCTGGATCCGGCCGTGGACGCTCCACGGCAGCTCGGACCGCTGATCGACCCCGAGTTCCACAGCTGCGGCACCGTTGCCCCGCATGGAGCCCGGATGCTGGCGCATCCGGATCCCGATTTCTACATTGCCGGCATGAAATCCTACGGCCGGGCACCCACGTTCCTGATGGCCACCGGGTATGAACAGGTCCGTTCCATTGCTGCGGCGCTGGCGGGTGACCAGGCGGCGGCCGACGCCGTTGAACTGGTACTGCCGGAGACCGGAGTCTGCTCGAGCGACATCGGAACCAGCTGTGAGGTGCCCGCACCAGGCGGAGCGTCGTCCTGCTGCGACCCGGAACCTGCCCCCGCCGAAAGCGGCGCCTCGTCCTGCTGTGCCCCCGCCCCGGCACCAGCGGCTCCGTCGTCGTCCTGCTGTGCTCCGGAACCGGCGCTGCAACCGGTGACGCTCGGCTTCCCTACAGGTCTGGAACACGGCCGCGCCGGCCGGGACTAGGCGGCCCGCCGGGAGCGGGCTGACGGCCGGGGCGCCGGCTCCCGCTAGACGGGCGTATCCGGGGCCTGGCGCCCGTCCCCGAACCGCTCCTTTGCGGCCTGTTCCCGGATCCGGTCCAGCCGGTTCATGACCGGGGCGGCGGTCACGCCGTGCAGCACAATGGAGGACGCCACCACCAGGCCGATCAGGGCCCACAGGCCCTCCCCGCCGGGGAAGTTTCCCTTTCCCAGCGCATAGCCGACGTAATACAGGGATCCGATGCCGCGGACACCGAAGAACGCCAGGGCCACGCGTTCGCGGCGTCCAGGCCGTCCGCCGAGCAGGCTGAGCCATCCCGCCAGCGGACGGACCAGCAGCAGGAAGGCAGCGGTGACCACCAGTTCCTGCCAGCCGATACCGGCCAGGAGTCCGCGGGCTATCGCCCCGCCCAGCAGCACCAGGACCACCACGGTGAGCAGGCGTTCCAACTGTTCAACGTAGCTGTGCAACACCCGGTGGTAACCATGCGTACGTTCCGCGGCACGGATGGTCACGGCACAGACAAACACGGCCACGAATCCGTAGCCGTCCAGCATCTCGGTGATGCCGTAGGCCAGGAAAGTGGCGGCCAGGGCCACGAAGCCCTCGGAGTGGTTGGATAGGCGGATGCTTTCGTAGCGGGCGGAGAAGAACACCGTGCTCAGCAGCTTGCCGGTCCCGAAGCCCAGGGCAACACCCATGCTGACCCGCCAAAGGACGTCAACGGCAATCCAGTGCGGGAACCATGCCGACGGCGCGGTGCCGACCAGGCTCAGGGCAATGGCGAGGTAGACAAAGGGGAAAGCCAGGCCGTCATTGAGACCGGCCTCCGACGTCAGGCCGAACCGGACCTCATCCTCGGCTTCGCCCTCGGCGTCCTCCTCCTCATCGTCGGCCGGCTCCCCCACCTGCACTTCCGAGGCGAGTACCGGGTCGGTGGGCGCCAGTGCGGCGGCCAGCAGCACAGCGGCGGCAAGCCCGACGCCGAGCAGCCAGAGGTTCAGCAGGGTCAGGCCCAGCAGGGTCAGCGGCATCGCGATGCCCAGCAGGCGCCAGGTGGTGGACCAGCGCCGCCAGCCCACCGGACGGTCCAGCGCCAGTCCGGCACCCATCAGCGAAATGATGACGCAGACTTCGGTCAGGTGTGTGCTGAGGTCGCCGTATCGGAGGGGATCCGGGTCCGGGAGATCCTGCAGCACGGTGAACGCGAGGATGCCTGCGCCCAGGAAGACCATGGGCATGGAAACGGGGACGTCGCGCAGCACTTTGGGCAACACGGCAGCCAGGAACACCGCCAGGCCGGCGGCAAGGAAAACGAGGCTGGGTCCGTCAAACACCCCCTGACATTAGCGGGGCATCCGGCACCGGCGACAGATGGCGCGCCTAATCGTCGGCGACGGCGGTACTACGCCTCGCGGAGCTCCACCTGTCCGGGGGCCGCGCCGTCGGCGCCGAACACGAGCCGGCGGGTGGCGATTTTTTCGGTGAAGAAGCGGTCGTGGCTGACCACGATCACGGCGCCGGGGAAATGCAGCAGTGCCCGCTCCATCACTTGGGTGCTGGACATGTCCAGGTGGTTGGTGGGTTCGTCGAGCAGCAGGACAGGGGCGCCGGAGAGCAGGCACTGGGCCATGGCCACGCGGGCGCGCTGGCCGCCGGAGAGGTTGCCGATCTTCTGTGTCAGGTCCGCTTCCGAGAACTGGAACATGGTCAGGAACCGGTTGACGGACTTACGGGTGGCGCTGAAGGCCAGGGACCCGGGAAGCGAGTTCACGGCATGGGTGACGGTGTCGGCGTCGTCGAGCCCGGCGAGCATCTGGTTGTAGGACACCATGGAAGGTCCCTTGGGCCAGTTCACATCGCCGGTGTCCGGCGATTCCTCGCCCGTCAGCACCCGCAGGAGGGTGGTTTTGCCGCTGCCGTTGGTACCGGTGACCGCAATGCGGTCGCCTTTGTTTACCTCGAAGCTCAGGTCGCTGAAAAGCACCTTGTCGCCGTAGGACTTGGACAGGGAGCGGAAGCGGCCCAGCACGTCCTTGACGTGCAGGCCGTCGTAGATGCCGGTGATGATCTCGTCCACCGGGCGCGGTGCGCGGGATTTCTTGATCCGGGCCAGCTGGGTGCTGAGGCGCCCGCCGGCCTTGGCGGCCTCGCGGCGGTCCGCGATGCCTTCGGCTTCAAAGGCCAGCAGTTCGGCCTCATGCACAAACTGCGCCTGCAGGGTTTTGAGGCGGAACTGCTTCTGCACCACGTACTCGGCAAAGTTCCCGGCATATTCGTGCAGGTGGTAGTTCTCCACCTCCACAATGCGGGTGACCACGGCGTCCAGGAATTTCCGGTCGTGCGAGACGATCACGGCCGCACCGCGGAAATCGCGGAACCAGCCTTCAAGCCATTCCACGCCGGCCACGTCCAGGAAGTTGGTGGGTTCGTCCAGCAGCAGCACATCGGGCTGTTCAAGCAGGATTTTCGCCAGCGCGGCACGGTTCCGCCAGCCGCCGGAGAGGGCATCAATGGGACAGGTCCGGTGGGCGTCGGTGAATCCGAGGGTGGTCAGCACGGTGTCGATGCGCCGCGGATAATCCCAGCCGTCCAGGCGGTCCATCGTCTCAAACAGCTCCGACTGGCGGCGGATGAGTTTATCGAGTTCCCTGCCGTCCGGATCGGCGGCAATGGCGGTATCGATGGCCGCCAGCTGCGCTTCCACATCCTTGATCGGCCCGAAGACCGAGTCCAGGACCTCGCTGATGCTGGCGGTGCCGTCCAGTTCGGAGAACTGGGAGAAGTAGCCGATCTTCAGGCCCGGCTCCACGGTCACGGTGCCGGAGTCAGGTTCTATCCGGCCCATCACCAGTTTCAGGATGGTGGATTTGCCAGAACCGTTCCGCCCGATCAGGCCGATCCGGTCCTTGGGCTCCAGCCGCAGGAAGGCTTCACGCAGTACCTGCTTGTGATCAAAGGAAGTCGATACGTCCTGCAGCCGGATCAGGCTCATGGTGTCCTCTCAAGGGGTTTTGCCTACTCGCCCCCGCGGGACAACGCGTCCCCATCCTATCGGGTTGCGGCCGGGACGCGCCCTGAGGGGCTCAGCCGCGCAGGGTGTAGCGGCCCTCGGGACGGCTGCGGGGGGCGGCACCGTCGATGCAGGTGTAGCTGCCGCGGGCGCGGGTGTCCTGGCTTGCAGCTGAAACGTAGCTGCCCTCGGGGCGGGCGGCAGCCTGCGGGCGGTCATACCGCAGGGTGTAGCTCCCCTTCGGACGGCGTACCGCCGGGCGGGCTTCACGGGGGGCGGCGGTTTCGCGGGTTGTTTCGGCGGTGGTGGGTCGGTTGAGCAAAATGGTCATGTTCTCTCCTCGTATAACGCGTTGCGGTGAGACTCGGGCCTGTTTCCTGCCGCCGGTTTGCACGTGGGCAGGCCGGGACAAGGCGCCTTCAGGGCAGCGTTGAGCCCGGAAAGGTAAATCGCCATTGAAAGGCCCGCCGGTGGTGACGGGTGGTGCTGCCTAGGGGGCGGAGGTTTCCGCCTGCCGCCGGCAGCTGCTGCAGATACCGCTGAAGGTGACTTCGGCGGCAATCACGGTGAAGCCGGCGTCGTCCGACGGGGACAGGCAGGGTGCCTGTCCGATCACGCAATCCACATCCCGGATTGCTCCGCAGCTGATGCAGACCAGGTGGTGGTGGTTGTCCCCCACGCGGGCCTCGTACAGTGCCGGGGATCCGGCGGGTTCGATGCGCCGGGCCACTGAGGCCTCGGTAAAGGCGGACAGGATGCCGTAGACCGCCTGCGCCGATATGGCCGGCAGTTCGTTCCGGACAACCGCCAGGACGTGCTCCGCACTTGAGTGCGGTGCATGCTGCAGCGCCCGCAAAACGGCCAGGCGCTGTGCGGTGACTTTCAGCCCTGCCGACCGGATATGTCCGGCCAGCCGATCCGTGTCAACGTCCGTCTGCATGCCCTCAACGTTACCAGTTGTCTTGAGTCGCTAAAGACAACTTGGCGGGTTTGGGGCTGTGATTCGCACCGCTGTGCGCCGGGCCACTGCGGTGGCCCGGACCTCGGCCCGGCCGCCCTCCGGACCGCCGTGATGCGTGCGGGTGGGACGATAGGAGGGGGGCATTACACCAACGAAAGAGGAACGGATTATGGGCACGCTCAAAGAGCAGCTGCAGACGGATATGAAGGCCCACATGAAAGCGGGCAACCGGACCGCCCTGACCACCGTGCGGAACGTTCTCGGCGAAATCACCACGCGGGAGAAGTCCGGCAAGACGCCGGTGGAGCTCGATGACGTGCAGATCGTGGCGCTGCTCCAGAAGGAAGCGGCGAAACGGCGGGACACGGCCCGCATCTACACCGATGCCGGCGAAGAGGGCCGCGCGGCCGCGGAAATAGCGGAGGCAGAGGTCATTGAGGCCTACCTGCCGGCACCCCTGGCCCGGGCCGATGTGGAGGCCATTGTGGACAAGGTGATTGCCGATCTGCGGGCCGGCGGCACGGAACCGACCATGCGCCAGATGGGCTCCGTGATGAAACCGGTGACGGCGGAGGTGGCCGGCCGGTTCGACGGCAAGGCCGTCAGCGAAGTGGTTCGTTCGCGCCTGGCCTAGCGCGGGAGCGCGGGGCGCCCGGGCCGCTGTTACTCTGGTTGCTGATCGCTCATTCACGCCACAACCGGAGGTCCAGGTGCCTGCAGTCGAGACGGGCCAGCGCCTGCTGGAATCGGCCACCGCGGCGTTTGCCGCCAAGGGGTTCCACGGGACGACCACCCGCGACATCGCCACCGCCGCAGGCGTAACCCCCGGAGCCGTCTACGTGCACCACCGCTCCAAGGAAGAACTGCTGTACAGCATTTCCCGGGTGGGCCACGAACGCACCCTGGAACTGGTACAGGCCGCCGCCGCTTCCAGCACCGACCCGGTGGAACAGATCCGCACCATGGTCCGCGAGTTCGTGGAATGGCAGAGCATCAACCGGACCAAATCCGCCGTTGTGAACTTTGAACTTGCCGCCCTGACCGAGGGGCACCGGGATGAGGTGCTGGCCATCCGCCGTGCCGTGGACGCCGAGTTCCGCACCGTCGTCGACCGCGGCCGGAAACAGGGCCTGTTCACCGTTGCCGACACTCCCCTGGCCGTCCTGGCGCTGCTCTCCCTGTGCATCGACGTGGCCCGCTGGTACCGGACCGACGGCCGGCTCACCGCGGCCGCCGTCGGCGAGCACCACAGCACCATGGCCCTGCGCATGCTGGGTGCCCCAGGCGCCTGAGCCGCCTGAGCCGCCATCCTGCCAGCCGCCGCATCTGTTGACGGCACGGGCACCGCGACATACTGGAACCGGCAACCCCTTCCGGGAACGAGGTGCAGCATGGTGGAACCGACAACGCTGGCGTCCGGGATCGGCATGGGCGAATCGGCACGCTGGCACAACAACGAATTCTGGTATGCCGACTGGACGGCGGGCACCATTTCCGCGCTCGACGCCGCAGGCAATGTCCGCCGGGTGGCGGCCGTCCCGTCCTTTCCCATCAGTTTCGACTGGCTGCCGGACGGCCGAATGGCCGTGGTGTCCGGCAGCGACGGGAAGGTACTGGTGGAAGTGCCGCATGCCGGCCTGGTTCCGCTGGCCGATCTGGGCGGCCTCTCGGAGTATCCGTGGAATGAAATAGCCGTCCACCCGAACGGCAACATTTACGTCAACGGGATCGGCTACGACTATTCCGGGCAGCCGCAGGAGAACGGGACCATTGCCCTGGTCCGCCCCGACGGCTCCGTGGAGCAGGTGGCCGGCGGCCTGGCCTTCCCCAACGGCATGCTCGTCTCGGGCGACGGCGCCACGCTTGTGGTCGCCGAATCAAATGCCGGCCGCATTGCCTCCTTCAGCATCAACGGGGACGGGTCCCTGACGCCGTCCGCGGCGTGGGCGGTGCTCGATGGCAGTGCCCCGGACGGCATCTGCTGGGACGGTTCCGGCGGCATCTGGTTTGCGGAAGTGCCCGGTGCACGCTGCGTGCGGATCCGCGAGGGCGGTGCCGTGGCCGAAACGGTCCAGTTGGAGCAGGGCTGCTTTTCCTGCGCCACCGGCGGCCTCGACGGCGGGCTGCTTTTTATGCTGACGGCCCGCTGGCCGGAAGCCATGGACCCGGCGGGCCCGGCGACCGGACAGGTGATGGGGCTGCGTGTCCGATAGGCGGGCTTCCCGGGGCACCCTATGATGGCTGTGCACCGGCAAGGGTGCCCCGCTTCAAAAGAAAGCAGTCCATGTCCCCCTCACGCCGCAGGCCGTCCGGCTCACCGCCGACCATGGAGGATGTCGCCAGAGTGGCCGGGGTGTCACACCAGACGGTTTCGCGGGTGCTCAATGACCACCCCAATGTCAGCCCGAAGACCAAGGACAGGGTGTCCGCGGCCATCCGCGAGCTCAGCTACCGCCGCAACCCGGCCGCGCGCTCCCTTGTGACCCGCTCCTCCCGGGTTATCGGCGTGATCATCAGCGAACTCGAGCAATACGGTCCCGCCAGCACGCTGCTGGGACTGCAGGAAGCCGCCTTCCGGAACGGATACTTTGTCAGCGTGGCCGGGTTGAGCAAAATGACCCGGGAAGCCGTGCTGGAGTCCGTCAACCACCTGCTGGACCAGGCTCCGGACGGGATTGTGCTGGTGGCCCCACTGGATTCGGGTGCGGACCTGGTGGGCGGCCTGGAGTCCGGGGTTCCCCTCGAAGTCCTGGCCCAGGGGCTCGCTCCCGAGGGCGGCCGCGCGGCCCGCCAAGCCGTGGCCCATCTGGCCGAACTGGGGCACACACACATCGCCCACCTTGCCGGGCCGGACCGGTGGACGGACGCGCAGCAGCGGACAGCCGGCTGGCGCGCGGAGCTGGCGGCACGGGGTCTGGAAGCCGCCGAATCGATGACCGGCGACTGGGGCGCCGAGTCAGGCTATCGCAACGGCCTGGCCTTCGACGCCGGCCGGTTCAGCGCCGTGTTTGTGGCCAATGACCAGATGGCGCTGGGTTTCATGCGGGCCCTGCACGAACGCGGGATCCGGGTACCCGGGGATGTCAGCGTGGTGGGCTTTGACGACCAGCCCGAAGCAGCGTTCTTCCTGCCGCCGCTCACCACCGTCCGGCAGGACTACCGCAGCCAGGGCGCCTACTGCATTGCCCGGCTGCTGCAGCAGATCCCCGACGCTGCGGACACGCCGCTCCCCGAGCCCGCCGCGCCGCAGCTGGTGATCCGCAGCAGCACTGCCGCGGCCCCCGCTCTCGGCTGATTCCCGCACCGCCACGCCGGTTCCGGCCTTGACAATGAGATGCGGCTCACATCTACTTGTTAGCGCTAACAGAATCACTGACGATTTCCGCCGGCCCTTCCGGAACCGGCACCAGGAGGCTTCTTTGCGCGACCCCGGCCAGCACTATGTCATCGGCGTGGATTTCGGCACTCTCTCCGGGCGGGCGGTGGTGGTCCGGGTTTCCGACGGCGCCGAGCTGGGTTCCGCGGTGTATGAATACCCCCATGCGGTCCTCACCGACCACCTCCCGGGCAGCACGGACCGGCTCCCGCCGGACTGGGCGCTGCAGGTGCCGCAGGACTACGTTGAGGTGCTGATGCATGCCGTACCGCAGGCCCTGGCCGCCGCCGGCGTCGACCCCGCAGCAGTGATCGGCCTGGCCACCGATTTCACCGCGTGCACCATGGTCCCCGCCACCGCTGACGGCACTCCCCTGAATGAGCTGCCGGAATTCTCCGGCCGCCCGCATGCGTATGTGAAGCTCTGGCGCCACCATGCCGCCCAGGCGCAGGCCGTCCGGATCAACGAACTGGCAGCTGAACGCGGCGAAACCTGGCTGGCACGGTACGGCGGACTGATCTCCTCGGAGTGGGAGTTTGCCAAGGCCCTGCAGATCCTCGAGGAGGATCCGGAAATCTACGCGGCCATGGACCGCTGGGTGGAAGCGGCCGACTGGATTGTCTGGCAGCTCACCGGCTCCTACGTGCGCAACGCCTGCACCGCCGGCTACAAGGGCATCTACCAGGACGGTTCCTACCCGTCTGCTGACTACCTGGCCGCACTGAACCCCGACTTCGCCGGGTTTGTCTCCGACAAGCTCGAGCAGACCATCGGCGCGCTCGGTTCAGCCGCCGGAACCCTCACGGCGCAGGCCGCGGAATGGACCGGCCTGCCCGCGGGCATCGCCGTCGCCGTGGGCAATGTGGACGCGCACGTTACGGCACCGGCGGCCAACGCCGTCCAGCCGGGCCAGATGGTGGCCATCATGGGTACGTCCACCTGCCACGTGATGAGCGCCCCGGAACTCCGCGAGGTTCCGGGCATGTGCGGCGCGGTGGACGGCGGCATCGTTGACGGCCTGTGGGGCTACGAGGCCGGGCAGAGCGGTGTGGGCGATATCTTCGGCTGGTTTGTGAGCACCTGCGTCCCCAAGCGTTACGGCGACGCCGCGGCGGAAGCCGGCGTCGGCGTGCATGAGTACCTGACCGAACTGGCCGCGCGGCAGGCGATCGGTGAACACGGGCTGCTGGCGCTGGACTGGCACAGCGGAAACCGTTCGGTCCTGGTGGACCACGAACTCTCCGGCGTGTTCGTAGGCCAGACCCTGGCCACCCGGCCGGAGGACATGTACCGGGCACTGCTGGAGGCCACCGCCTTCGGCACCCGCACCATCATCGAAGCCTTCGCCGCCAGCGGCGTGCCGGTAACCGAATTCGTGGTGGCCGGCGGCCTGTTGAAGAACCCTCTGCTGATGCAGATCTACGCCGATGTCCTCAACCTTCCCCTCTCGGTGATCGGATCCGACCAGGGGCCCGCCCTCGGCTCGGCCATCCATGCCGCCGTCGCGGCCGGCGCCTACCCCGACGTGCGGACCGCGGCTGCGGCCATGGGCCGTGTCCGGCCCGGGGCGTATCAGCCCGTCCCGGAGAACGTGGACGCCTACAACGCGCTTTACGCCGAATACCGGACCCTGCACGACTACTTCGGCCGCGGCGCCAACCAGGTGATGCACCGCCTGAAGCGGATGCAGCGGGAGGCCGCCGGCCGGCCGCCTGCGGCAGCTCTGACAGCCCAGGCAGCGGAGAAGGAACCGGCGCTGTGACGCTCACCCAGGACGCCCTGGACACCGTGGCCCGGCTGCGCCGCCAGGTCAGCGACCTGCATGCTGAACTGACGGCCAACGAGCTGGTCGTGTGGACCGCCGGCAACATTTCCGCCCGGGTTCCCGGCCGGGAACTGATGGTCATCAAGCCTTCCGGCGTTCCGTATGCAGACCTGGCCCCGGAGAACATGGTCCTCACTGATCTCTACGGCACGCCGCTCGACGGCGGCGGCTCACCCTCCAGCGACACCGCGGCACACGCGTACGTCTACCGGCACATGCCCGCCGTCCACGGAGTGGTGCACACCCATTCCACCTACGCCACCGCTTGGGCTGCCCGGGCCGAACCCATTCCCTGCGTCCTGACCATGATGGCGGACGAGTTCGGCGGCGAAATCCCCGTGGGGCCGTTCGCGCTGATCGGCGACGATTCGATCGGCCGCGGCATTGTGGACGTCTTGTCCGCACACCGCTCCACCGCCGTCCTGATGCAGAACCACGGGGTCTTCACCATCGGTACCGACGCCCGCGCCGCTGTGAAATCAGCCGTGCTCTGCGAGGAAGTGGCACGCACCGTGCACATCAGCGCACAGCTGGGCGACCTGGTGCCGATCCCGCAGCAGCACATCGACAGCCTGTACGAGCGGTACCACCACGCCTACGGCCAGAAATAGCCCGCCCCCCAGAACCCTCTCCCGACACCGCCCCGAAGGACCTTTCCATGTACTCCAGCACAACCACCGTCCGCGAAATCTGGTTCCTCACCGGCAGCCAGGGCCTCTACGGGGAAGACACCCTGGCCCAGGTCCGGGAGCAGGCCTCCGACATCGCCCGGCAGCTCGACGGCGCCGACGAAATTCCCTTCCGCATCGTCTTCAAGCCGGTCCTCACGGACTCCGATGCCATCCAGGCCACAGTCCTGGCCGCCAATGCGTCGCAGACCTGCATCGGCGTGATCACCTGGATGCACACCTTCTCCCCCGCCAAGATGTGGATCCGCGGCCTCACCCGGCTCCAGCGCCCGTTGCTGCACCTGCACACGCAGCACAACGTGGAGCTGCCGTGGGCGGACATCGACATGGATTTCATGAACCTCAACCAGGCAGCCCACGGCGACCGCGAGTTTGCCTACATGGCCTCCCGCCTGGGCATCTCCCGGAAGACCGTTGTGGGACATGTGTCGAGCCCGCGCGTCCGGGCGAAGATCGGGTCCTGGGCGCGTGCCGCCGCGGGCTGGGACGAGGTCCAGAACCTGCGCCTGGCCCGCTTCGGTGACAACATGCGCAATGTGGCCGTCACCGAAGGCGACAAGACCGAGGCGGAGGTGAAGTTCGGCGTCTCCGTGAACACCTGGTCCGTCAACGAACTGTCCGACGCCGTGGATGCCGTCAGCGAGGATGCCGTGGACACCCTCGTGGCCGAGTACGAAGAGCTGTACAACGTAGCGCCCGAGCTGCGGCGCGACGGCGGACGGCACAAGTCCCTGCGCTACGGCGCCCGGCAGGAACTGGGCCTGCGGTCCTTCCTGGAACCGGGGAACTTCGGCGCCTTCACCACCAACTTCGAAGACCTGGGCAACCTGCGCCAGCTTCCGGGCCTCGCCGTACAGCGGCTGATGGCCGACGGCTACGGCTTCGGTGCCGAGGGCGACTGGAAAACGGCCGTCCTGGTCCGGGCTGCCAAGGTCATGGGCGAAGGGCTTCCGGGCGGAGCGTCGCTGATGGAGGACTACACCTACAACCTGGTTCCAGGCAGCGAGGTCATCCTGGGCGCGCACATGCTCGAGATCTGTCCTTCCCTGACCACGTCCAGGCCGTCACTGGAAATCCATCCGCTGGGCATCGGCGGCCGGGAGGACCCGGTGCGCCTGGTCTTCACCGCCGACCCCGGCCCCGCCGTCGTGGTTGCCCTGTCCGACATGCGTGAACGCTTCCGCCTGACGGCCAATGTGGTCCGCAACGTGGTCCCCGAACAGGACCTGCCCCGCCTGCCGGTGGCCCGCGCCGTGTGGCAGCCGGCCCCGGACCTGGAAACCTCGGCGGAATGCTGGCTCTCCGCCGGCGGCGCCCACCACACCGTGATGTCCACGGCGCTGGACCGTGAGGTCTGGGAAGACTTCGCCCAGATCGCAGACGTGGAACTGGCCCTGATCGACGAGGACACCACCACCCGGTCCTTCGTCAACGAGCTCAAGCTGAACCAGGCCTATCACCGGCTGGCGCAGGGATTCTGACGGGCTGCGGAATGGCGTTTTCACTGGATCCGGGGCTGGCAGCCGGGCGCAACTGGGCGGGCAACCTGCGCTACTCCGCGGCGGAACTGGCCTGCCCCGGCTCGGTGGAGGAACTGCAGGAAACCGTTGCCGGTGCGTGGAAAGTGAAGGCCCTGGGCACCCGGCATTCGTTCAACACGGTGGCGGATTCCTCCGGCGTCCTGGTGAACCTGGCGAAGCTTGCGGGGAACCCCGAACTGGATCCGGCGGCCCGCACGGTGACCGTTACAGCCGGGACCCGCTACGGCGAGCTGGCCGGTTTCCTGGCCGGCCACGGTTTCGCCCTGCACAATCTGGCGTCCCTGCCGCATATATCCGTGGGCGGCGCCGTTGCCACCGCCACGCACGGCTCGGGCACCGGCAACCTCGCCGCGGCGGTGGTTGCCGTGGAAATGGTGACTGCGGACGGAGGCCTGCTCCGGGCGGACCGGACCAGTCCGGACTTCAACGGAATGGTGGTGTCCCTGGGCGCACTGGGCGTGTTTACCCGGCTCACGCTCACGGTGGAGCCGGCCTACGAAGTGCGGCAGCAGGTCTACACCGCCCTACCGTGGGCCGCAGTGGAGGAACACTTCGAGGAGATCACTTCCGCGGCGTACAGCGTGAGCATCTTCGGCAGTCTTGCGGGACCGGAAGCGGCCCAGGTATGGCTCAAGGGTCGGACTGACGACGGGCCTCGCACCGGCGGTGCCGCGGAGTTTTTCGGTGCACGTGCCGCTGACGGGCCCCGGCATCCCGTACCGGGAATGGACCCGGTCAACTGTTCGGAACAGCTGGGCGTCCCGGGCCCCTGGTCGGAGCGGCTCCCGCATTTCCGGCTCGGGTTCACCCCCAGCAACGGGGACGAGCTGCAAAGCGAGTACCTCGTGGCCAAGGCGGACGCGCCCGCAGCACTGCAGGCCCTGCGGGAGTTGTCAGCCCGCATCGCTCCCCTGCTGCAGGTCTGCGAGATCCGGACGGTTACAGCCGATGAACAATGGCTGAGTACCGCCGCCGGACGGGACTCCGCCGCCTTCCACTTTACGTGGCAGCCACGCCAGGCGGAGCTGGAACGCCTCCTGCCGCTCCTGGAGTCCGCCCTGGCTCCGCTGCAGGCTCGGCCGCACTGGGGCAAGCTCTTCACCGCGGACCCACAGCGGCTGCGGGAGCTGTACCCGCAGCTCGGGCGGTTCCGGGAGCTCGCGGGCAGGCTCGACCCGGAGGGCAAGTTCGCCAATCCGTTCCTGGCCCGGACGGTGCTGCCCGGCTAGGTGGACCCGGCTAGGCGAACGCGGAGATGCCGGTGATGTGCCGGCCCAGGATCAGTGACTGCATGGTGTCCGTGCCCTCATAGGTGAAGACCACTTCCATATCCGTGAGGTGCCGGGCCACGTGGTTTTCCAGCAACAGCCCGTTGCCACCCATGATGTCCCGGGCCTCCTGGCAGATCCAGCGGGCCTGCCGGGCGGCGAACATCTTGGCCATGGACGCCATGGGGCTGGTCATCTGCCCGGCGTCGCCCAGCTCGTTGAGCCGGAAGCAGGTCATCTTGATCGCGGTCAGCTGCGCAAGCATGTTTGCCAGCTTGTTCTGGACCAGCTGGAATCCGGCAATGGGCCGGCCGAACTGCACCCGGTCCTTGGCATAGGCCACGGCAATCTCGTACGCCGCCACCGCGTGTCCGAGCGCTTCCCAGGCCACCCCGCCGCGGGTGGCGGCCAGTACCTTGTTCACGTCCTTGAAGGAGTTGCAGTTTTCCAGCCGGTTCTCCGCCGGAATGTGAAGCTCCTCTATGGTGATGTTCGGCTGCAGCACAGCGCGCTTGCCCATCTTCCCGGTGATGACCTCGGCGTGGTACCCGTCCGGATGGTTACCGTCGGCGTCCTTTTCCATCACGAACGCCTTGACCGCGCCGTCGGCCTCGTCGCGGGCGTAGATGATCACGATGTCGGCGAAGCTGGCGTTGCCGATCCAGCGCTTGCTGCCATTAAGGACATACGTACCGCCCTCGCGCCGTGCGCTGGTTTCCAGGGACACCGAGTCCGAACCGTGAGCGGGCTCGGTGAGGGCAAACGCACCGATTTTCTCGAACCTCGCCATGGCCGGCAACCAGCGCTGTTTCTGCTCCTCGCTGCCCAGCATATCGATGCTGCCCATGGCCAGTCCGGAGTGCACCCCGAAGAACGTGTTGATGGACCCGTCGCCCCGGGCGAGTTCGGCCGCCGCGGTGGAGGCGGCCATCCGGCTCAGCCCGGGACAGCCGTATCCGCTGATGGTGCCGCCGGCGATGTTCAGCGCCGCCAGCTTGGGCACCAGCTCGTACGGAACCTCGGCCCGCTCCCAGTAGTCGTTGATCACCGGCAGCAGGTCATTGTCGACAAAGGCCCGGACCCGGTCCCGCACGTCGCGGGTCTGCTCGTCCAGCTGCTCGTCGAGCAGGTACAGGTCGGAGTCCACATCGCCCACGGCGGTTGGGTCGAAGGGGGCACGGTCGGTCCGGGTGACAGTCATGGGGTCTCCACTTCACTAAATGATCGTTTACTTAGTGGAGAGTATGACCTGCGTCACCCGGAACGGTCAACCGTTTTCAGTGCACGGGTTTCAGTGCACAACCACGCCCTCGGGCAGCTCGTTGGTGGGACGGCGGACCAGGAAGGACGCGGCAACGGCTGCCAGCGAAATCACCGCACCCCAGAAGAACGCCGTATGGACGCCGGCCGCGGCGGCCGTTTCCGCCGCGGCGCCGTCGGTGAGCGCCGCCGTCGTTCCGGTGGTCATCAGGGTGATGAACACCGCCGTGCCCGCCGCTCCGGCCAGCTGCTGCAGGGTATTGATGATGGCACTGCCGTGGGAGTACAGCGACTTGTCCAGCGAGCCCAGGGCCGAGGTGAACAGCGGGGTGAAAATGAAGCCCAGCCCGGCATTGAGCAGGCAGTGCAGCACAATCACCAGGGGCACGGGCGAGTCGGCACCCAGCAGGGTCATCCCCCACAGGGCGCCGCTGAGCACCACGGCGCCGGGGATCACCAGCGGCCGCGGGCCGAACCGGTCAAAGAGCCCGCCCACAATGGGCGAAAGGATGGCCATCACCACGCCGCCGGGCAGCAGGAGCAGTCCGGTTTCAAGCGTGGTCAGGCCCAGCACGTTCTGCAGGTACAGCGGCAGCACGATCAGGCAGCCGAAGAGCGCCATCATGGCCACCAGCACCAGGACAACAGCCACCACGAAGGGCTTGCTGGTGAAAGTGCGCAGGTCCATCAGGGCCCGGTCGGTACGCTGGAGCACCAGCTGCCGCACGATGAATCCGGCCATGGCGGCCGCACCCACGGCAAGCGGAATCCACAGCGGCATCAGCGCCTTGCCCTGTGCCGCTTCCCCGATGCTGCTCAGGCCGAAGATCAAGCCGCCGAACGCGAAGGTGGACAGCACAATGGAGAGGACGTCGAACGGCACCCGGGTGGTTTCGGTGAGGTTGCGGACGAACGCGGCGCCCAGCCCCAGGGCCACCAGGGCAATGGGCAGGACCAGCCAGAACATCCAGCGCCAGTCCAGTGCGTTCAGGATGATGCCGGAGACGGTGGGCCCGATGGCCGGTGCCACCGCGATCACGATGGAAATGGTTCCCATCATGCGCCCGCGCCGGTGGGCCGGCACGGCGTTGAGGACAGTGGTCATCAGCAGGGGCAGCATGATTGCCGTGCCGCCCGCCTGGATGATCCGGCCGCCGAGCAGTGCGCCGAAGCCCGGCGCCACTGCGGCCAGCAGCGTGCCGGCGCTGAACAGTGTCATGGCGGTGAGGAACAGGGCGCGCATGGAGAAGCGCTGCAGCAGGAAGCCGGTTGCCGGGATCACCACGGCCATGGTCAGCATAAAACCGGTGGTCAGCCACTGGGCGGTGCCCGCGGTGATCTGAAGGTCCGCCATCAGCCGCGGCAGCGCCACGCTCATGATGGTTTCGTTCAGGATGACCACAAAGGAGGAGACGAGCAGCAGCCCGATGGCGGTTTTGGTGCGGGTATCCATGGCACCGGGCACCGGGGTGCGGGCGGGCTTGGCCGAGGGGAGGTCAGGGGAAACGTCAGTGCGGGGGTCAAGACTCAAGAGGGAGGATTCCTAGGGTTCAGTACGGGTGCCGCAGTCGCGGACCCGGCCTGCCATCCTATCCGTGCATACCCTGCCCGGAGGAATCGGTCAGCCAAAGCCGACCACCAGCAGTCCGAAACCCAGCACAAACGTGATGACCACCAGCCAGCCGCAGACCAGGGCGGCGGCGGCCATCAGCAGGACCACTGCCCAGGTGCGCTCAACCCGGGCGCGGATCCAGCCGAAAATCAGCGGAACGGCCAGGAACAGCATCAGCAGGGCAGCCAGGATCAATGCCAGCAGGAGCGTGACCAGGACCGGCTCCGGCAGGAACCACAGCCGCAGGACAACAACGGCAACTGCCAGTGCCAGCGCTGCCGCGGCCTGGACCAGCCACGCAACGCCGACATGCGGCCAGGCTTCTTCAGAGGTACCCATGGTCCCGCAGTCTAGTCCTGCACCGGGGCACCTCCGGGACGAAAGCCCTAGTGTTGGTCCCGGTGGTCTAGGGTGACGGTGCGCAGGTCCAGCCGGCGCAGTACCCGGTCCACCGCTTCGGGATCCATGCCGGGCTGGCGGCGTGCCTGAAGCACCTCGCGCCGGGCGGCGTCCAGCGCCTCGCGCTGGACCTCGTCCATGACCTCCAGGGTTGCCTTACGGTCCAGCATCTTCTGCGGGTCGTGGTCATCATCCCCCTGCAGCATGGCGTGCAGGGTCGACATCCGCTTGGCCAGGATGGCCCGCCGCTCCGGCGGCAGCTGGGCGATGGACGGGGAACGCTTCATGGTTTCGATCGCCACCCGCTCCGCGCGCAGGGCCAGTTCGTGTTCCTTGCGGTCGGCGTCCTTGTGGTCGTTGGGCAGCTTCAGGACCCGCATCAGCCATGGGAGTGTCAGGCCGGGAATAACCAAGGTCACCAAGAGGACGGCGCAGGCACTGACCACCACGAAATTGCGCCCCGGCAGCGGCTCCCCCGCCATGGTGGTGCCGGGCAGGGCAAGCGCCAACGCCAACGTAGCGAGACCGCGCATGCCGCACCAGGTGAGGACCAGCACTTCCTTGAGCGAACCGGGGACGTGGTTCTTCTCCGTGCCGCCGATCCGGTAGATCCCCATCATCCACAGGAAGCGGACCACCAGCACGGCCGCACAGACCGCGATGATGCCGGGCACAAAACCCAAGAGCTCCGAGCCCTCATCCTCGATGATGTACCGCATTTCGATCCCGACCAGGCCAAACGCGGCACCCGTGGTCAACAGCTCCACTACGTCCCAGAAGGCGGTGCGGGTCAGGCGCTCCTCGGAGTCCTGCGGACGGGCGCGCCGGCCCAGTTCCAGGGCGGTGACCACCACGGCCACGACGCCGGAGAAGTGGGCTTCTTCGGCCAGCAGGTACACCGCGTAGGGCGCCACCAGCGTCGCTGCGGACCGGGCCACCATGTTGGGCACAAACCGGTTGAGGCTGCCCACCACCCAGGCCATGGCTAGGCCAAGTGCCACCGCACCGGCAGCACCGAACAGGAATCGGGGCACCACGTCCCAGCCGACTTCGCCGCCGGAGGTGCTGGCGGCCACCGCCGCCTGGAAGATCACAATGGCGATGGCGTCATTAAAGAGGCCTTCGGTCTGCAGCACCGTGATCAGCCGCCGGGGCATCTTCACCTTGCCGGCCACCGCTTCCACGGCCACGGGATCCGGCGGGGCAACAATGGCGCCCAGGGCGATGGCCGCCGGCAGGCCCAGGGCAGGGATCATGGCCCAGGAGACGCCGGCTACCACCGCCACGGTCACGGCCACCAGGGCAACTGCCAGGAGCACCAGGGAGCGCCAGCGCAGCCGGAAGACCGACCAGGAGCTCCGCTGGGCCGCCGCATAAAGCAGCGGCGGAAGGAAGAGGGGCAGGATCAGCTCCGGATTGATATGCACTTCGGGGATGATCGGCAGGAAGGCGATCAGCGCCGAAAAGATCAGCATCAGTACGGGGTATGGCAACCGGATGCGCTCACCGACGCCCGCCGCGAGGACGGTGCCGAACAGCAGGCAGACCAGCAGCATCAGGAATTCCATGGTCTTAGCCGTCCCTTAGCGCTTCGAATCGGGCCGCCGGGTCTCCAGTATGCGTTAGTCCCATATATGCCTGTGCCTCTTCCCCATGACGTTGCCCGCAAGTGTTCAAGGCAATTATTGCATTGAGTGCACCGGCGTTGGGAATCGTGCTCCGGAGGGGGCCGGCCCTTTCGGGCGGCATCCCGGCGCAGCTCTCGAGTGGCGCCCCGCAGGCCCCGGGACTACCATTAAATGGTTGACTTACAGGGGCTCAGGATCAGACGGAGAGCGGCACGGGTACCCCCGACGGAGGGTAACGGCACGGGGATCCGGAGGCTGCGCGGCCGGCGGCACCGCCCCGGTCAACAGGAAAGAATTTCCCCTACAGCACAATCAATGGTGATGTGAGTTGAAACCGATCTCCCGCGCTTTCGTGTCGGGAAGCGCTCCGGCCTGCCCGTTCAACGGAACGGAGCGATTGAACCCATGACAGCGCTCTTTCGCCCGCTGGGGCAGCCCAGCAGTACGTGTCAGTCGGAGCCCCTCCCCGATGGGACGGAGGGACGGCCCCCGCCTGCCCGGGACGGCCGGCAGGCCGCTGCACCCGGGATCCTGATTGAGTGGGATCCTGCCGACATCCCCGAAGCCCTGGACCGGTTGATCTCGGCCCACCCGGAGAGCTTCACCGGACCGGATGCCCTCCCGCAACGTCCGGTCCCCTTCCGAATGAGCGTCCGAAGTGCCGATGTTCCGCCGCCAATCCTTTTCCACCCGTCCCTGCAGCAGGCCCAGGCCGGTTTCATCCGCGAACAGGCACGTGGTGTGCCGGTGGGGGCGGGAAACCGGAACTACAAGGACTGCTACGCCAAGCTGGAAGTAGCTGTTGCCATTACCCACCTCCGCGTCCTGGCCGGGGAGCGCAGCCCCGCAACTCTGAAGGCAGTGGCCGAGGGACTGGATCTGCCCTGGCTGCGGTCCTTTGTTTCCTTCCGACATGAGTGCCCCGGCCACGCCGTGCTGCGGATGACTCCGGATGAGACGGTGCGTGCGTTGCGGGAAACCAATGAAGCCGTGGACCGTGCCGTCGATCCCACCGGCCCGGTGGCCGATACCGTGGCCGTGGTCCGGCGCCTCCGTGAGCTGTTCCCCGGGGACCGGGGAATCCTGTTGGCCGTGTGCATGGAGCTGATCGAGCTGGAGCCGGGCCAGGCCATGGTGACTCCCGCCGGATGCCTGCACACCTACCTCTCGGGTCAGGCCCTGGTGCTGATGAGCATCTCGGAGAATTCGCTCAAGGTGGGGCTGACCAAGGACTATGTGGACGTCGGAGAACTCCAGCAGCTGCTGAGCGAGGTGCAACCTGCACCTGCGCCCCTTCCCGTGGTGGCGGTGGACGATTTCCAGAAACGGATTCCGCTGTGGAGCGAGGATCTGCAACTGGGGCATGCCGTACTGGGGAACACCCCGAGGAGCATCGAGCTGGGACGTTTCTCCGTTGTCCTGGCAGCACTGGGAGACGCAGAAATTACCGTAGGCGACGCCACCACACCAATTGCCCAAGGCTCCCGCGTCCTCTATCTGGGGGACCCGACGTCTGCCGTGGTCCGCGGACCGGCGCAGCTCTTCATCGCGTCGCGGACCTAGCGCTCCCGCGCTCCCTGCACTCTATGGCGCTGCGTGGTCGCGGCGATCACCGCCAGGGCCACCAGCGCACCGATGGTGGTTTCCACGGCGCGGTCCATGGTCAGTGCCCAGGCATCGGAGCGGTGCGTGAAGCCGGTCATCAGCAGCGCCACCGGGGTCAGGAAGACCATGGCCGCGGCGTAATGCCGGATCACGTAGATTTCGCCGCTTAACTGCAGCACCGCCAGCAGGACTGCCAGCTGCACGGGCGTCCACGGCACCTGCAGCAGCAGGAAGGACAGCAGTACGCCGGCATAGGTGCCCAGGATGAAATGCGCTGCCCGCCGGGGTCCGGAGGCGGTGTTTGCGGCGGCCAGCGGGGCGCATGCGGCGAGCATGGCCCAGTATCCGTGTCCGAGTCCGAGCGCTGCGGAGACTGACCCGGCGGCGGCTACTGCCACGGCGTATCTGCCCGAATGCACCAGGATCCGCGGCCAGTCCGGCGGTACCCGGGCCGGCCGCCACGCCGGGGTGTGCCTGCGGGCGTGCAAGCGGCCGGCCACGCCCAGGAGCACGGCAAGCAGCGCACCCGAGGCGGCGGCCGCGAAAGCTTCCGTGAGGGATCCCGCGAAGGGGGCCGCCGACGTCGCGGTGAAAGCGAATATATAGGTGAACGGGCCCGCGGGCCGCACCCGCAGGTAGTCTGCGGCCACGGAAATGCCGCCGGCTATCACCGTACCGATGACCACCACGGCCCACGGCCCGCGCTCCGCCTGGGACAGGGCGACGCCGGCCAGGACGGTCAGGACCATCAGGGCACCCGACGCGGACTGGTGGTGCAGGCGGCGCCAATGCGGCTCGCTGCGCCCGAAGACGCCGGTCAGCGAGCCGAAGATCGCACACATGGTCAGGTCGGTACGCCCCAGCAGGACCAGGACCAGCAGCGGCAGGAGCAGCCCGGCGGCAACGCGGACGGCGGGAAAGCGGTGTCCGCGGCCGGAGGGGATGCTCAGGAATTCACGGACGAGGTGCTTCACAGGTGCCAGACAGCCTTTCGGTGCGGCGTAAGGAAACATCGCCGCCCCTCCAGCCTATGAGCCGCGGCTCCGGCAGCCGGGCAGCGACCGGTGTGAGGCTGCTCGCACTGCCTACATCCGGGCCTTGGTGCGGGCCGTGGCCTTGGCGGTCCGGGGATCCTCCGGCCACGGGTGCTTGGGATACCTGCCGCGCATCTCGGCACGCACCTGGGCATACGGTCCGGACCAGAAGGAAGCCAGGTCATCGGTGACGGCCAGGGGCCGGCCGGCCGGCGAGAGCAGGTGGAACAGCACCGGCACCCGGCCTTGGACCAGGCGCGGAGTCTCCGCCCAGCCGAAGCATTCCTGCAGTTTCACCGCCACCACCGGGCGGGCGTCGCCGTCGTCGGCGTAATCGATGCGCACCCGCGAGCCGCTGGGCACTGCCAGCCGCTCCGGAACCAGCTCATCCAGCCGGGCAGCCTCCGGCCACGGCAGCAGCCGGCGCAGCGGTTCGGTCAGATTGATCCCGGACGTGGAGGCACCGCGGGCCAGCGCTTCAAGTTCGGGGCCCAGCCAGTCCTGGAGCCGGGCCAGCAGGGCCGGCTCGGACATGTCCGGCCAGGGATCGCCCAGCTCGCGATGCAGCAGGGCCAGCCGCCGGCGCAGCGCGGTTGCGGCATCGGAAAACCCGATAGCCTCCAGACCTTCCCGGGCGAGGGCAGCGGCCACAGCCCGGCGGCCGTCCTCCGCGCCCGGACGTACCGGAGTCGTGGACAGCACAATGGCCCCCAGCCGGCGCTCACGCCGGGCAGCAACGCGTCCATTATGCAGGTCCGCCGTCAGCGTTTCGGCCAGCAGGGCGCCGGCCGCCGCTTCGGCGCTATCCCGGCTGAGCGGCGCAGCCGACCGGATGACGGCGCCGGTCCCGGCAGCGTCACGGCCCTCGGCACGGGCAACGTCGGCCACCGCAATCCACTCCTGCCCGGTCAGGGCGCTGCCGGCCGGCAGTCCGGCCCGGGTCCCCGACGCCAGCAGGTACCGCTCTGCCCCCTGTCCGGGCACCCGGCGGGCAATGCGGTCCGGAAACGCCAGGGCCACGGTGAAGCCCACGGCGTCGGCCGCGGGAACGGGCTCCCCCGTGCCGGTCCCTTCGCGGCGGGCC
>NZ_JBNHFG010000009.1:0-136196 GCF_059090025.1 Arthrobacter sp. Y3224198 | reverse complement strand
TGACCAACCCACGGGGTGGGCGGCACGGTCGATTCAACCAATCAAAATAATTGGTATCAATAAACTTGGCACACTATTGAGTTCTCAAACAACAGACGCAATCCGAAAATACTCGGGAAAACAATGTTTTCCTTTTCTTCTTCGCTGCAAGGTTTTCCATCTTATTCCATTCCGGCGTTTTCCGCAATTCCGGTTTTTCCTTTCGGAAGACCTGGAAAGCGTTGAAACCGCCGTTCCGGCCCCAGCATCCATCACGGTCTTATCCGCCGGCCACCCGAAGGGCGCGCAACGGTTCAACCTAAGATTTTTGTTGGGGTTGGCCGCCATGCTTCGGGCGCTTATTTCAGCGTCCCGGCTGCGGCGACTCATTCAACTTTACACACGCCCGGCAGTTCTGGCAAACCGCCCGGACGTGACCTGCCGCACTGCATTTTCCAGCTCCTGCAGTACCGGCCGACGTATCCATTTAAGGGCGTTCACCGCCTCATGCGCAAGCCCGTCCCCAGTGGTCTGCGGCACGTGCGGCTACTCTCCCCGAAGGTAAGCCAACTGCGCGGAGACCGACAGCTGCGCGGCAGCGCGGACGTTGGCCGGCACGTCGGAATACACCATGTCCGCCACCTCTGCCGCTCCTGCTTCCGTCCCGAGAGAGGTAAGTGCCGCACGGATCTGCTCCAGCCGCTCTTCCCTGTGGTCCCGGTAGGTAAGCACCAGTGAACTCAGGTCCGGCTGGACAGGTCCGTGGCCCGGCAGCACCGTGGCCGGGCCCAGGTCGGACAGTGTCTCCAGCGTCCTCAGGTAGTCCCCCAGCGTACCGTCCGGGTAGTCCAGCACCGTGGTCCCCCGCCCAAGGATGGTGTCACCGGTAAGGACGGAACCGCCGGCGCCGTCGTCCGGGAGGAAAAAACAGACGGAATCCGAGGTGTGGCCCGGTGCCGGGATCACACGAATCTCCACGCCTGCAGCCTGGATCACCTCATTGGCGCTCAGCGGGGCACCGTCCACGCAGAAGTCCGGGTCAAAGGCCCGCACCGGGGCGCCGGTCAGTTCGGCGAACCGGCGGCTTGCCTCAGTATGGTCTGCGTGCCGGTGCGTGATGAGCACCAGCTCCACCGTTCCCGCCGCTGCCAGGGCCTGAAGGTGTCCTTCATCCAGCGGTCCCGGATCCACCACCACCGTACTTCCGGAGCCCGGACCGGCCAGGACATAGCTGTTGGTGCCGTCCAGGGACATCGGCCCGGGGTTGGGCGCAAGCCGGACCCGGGTCAGGTCGCTGCTGCGAACCAAACCGGACTCCGAAAGCGAGGGGATGGACATAGGTGCCTAGGCCAGGCGGGTCAGCCAGCCGTGGGTGTCTTCCACGGTGCCGGTCTGGATACCGAGCAGCTGCTCACGGATGGACATGGTGACTTCTCCGGGCTTCGCGTCGGCGGATCCGATGACCTCGGTCTCGGACTTCAGCTGGCCCACCGGGGTGATGACCGCTGCCGTACCGCAGGCGAAGACCTCGGAGATCTCGCCTGAAGCCACGCCGTCGCGCCACTCATCCAGCGTGATCTTGCGTTCCTGCACGTCCATCCCGCGGTCCCGTCCCAGCTGCAGCACGGAGGAGCGGGTGATGCCGTGCAGGATGGTGCCCGACAGGGAAGGGGTGACCAGGCGTCCGTCCTTGAAGACGAAGAAGACGTTCATGCCGCCCAGTTCCTCCACGGCGTTGTCATTGAACTCATCGAGGAAGAGCACCTGCTTGCAGCCGTTGGCCTCGCCTTCCATTTGGGCGATGAGCGACGCCGCGTAGTTGCCGCCGCACTTGGCCTCCCCGGTGCCGCCGCGGCCTGCGCGGGCGTACTTGGTGGAGAGCCAGATGGACACCGGCTTCAGCTCGCCGCCGAAGTAGTTGCCGGCCGGAGAGGCGATGACGCGGTAGGACACCTCACGGGCCGGCCGGACACCCAGGAAGGCTTCGGTGGCGATCATGAACGGACGCAGGTACAGGGCGGCACCGTCACCGTCCGGGATCCAGTCCTTATCCAGGGCCACGAGCCGGCGGAGGGAATCCAGGAACAGTTCCTCGGGAAGCTCCGGCAGTGCCAGACGGCGGGCGGAGAGGTTGAGCCGGGCGGAGTTGGCCTCGGGGCGGAAGGTGACCACGGAGCCGTCGGCGTGACGGTAGGCCTTCAGTCCTTCGAAGATTTCCTGGCCGTAGTGCAGGACGCCGGCAGCGGGGTCGATGGAGATGGGGCCGTACGGCTCAATGCGGGCATTCTGCCACTGCGCTTCGCCGGACTCCCCCGCCTTCCAATCAATCACGGCGGTGTGATCGGTGAAGTAGTCGCCGAATCCGGGGTTCGCCAGGATGGTTGCCCGCTCGACGGCGGACTTCGGGTTGGTGGAAAGCTCCTGGCTGAATTCCAGTGCGCTGACGGTCATGATTCCTCCACGGTGAACGGCAAAAACCCGTTCTACGACTACTTGTTTGTTAGGTACAGAGCTTATGACACGGCAGCGGCAATGGCATCGCCGATTTCCGCGGTGGACCGGCGCTGATCCGTGCGCGCAGCGATATCCGCGGCTACGGCCTCCTCCACCCGGGACGCCTCCGGCTCAAAGCCCAGGTGGCGCAGCATCAGGGCTGCCGAAAGGATCGCCGCGGTGGGATCGGCCTTCTGCTGCCGCGCGATATCGGGGGCGGAGCCGTGCACCGGCTCGAACATGGACGGGTACGTGCGGTCCATGTTGAGGTTGCCTGAGGCGGCCAGACCGATGCCGCCGGTGATGGCCGCAGCCAGATCGGTGATGATATCCCCGAACAGGTTGTCCGTGACAATCACGTCGAAGCGTGAGGGATCACTCACCATAAAGATGGTGGCCGCGTCCACGTGCAGGTAGTCGTGGGTGACCTCGGGGAACTCCTCGGCAACCTTTTCCACGGTGCGCTTCCACAGGCGGCCCGCGTTCACCAGCACGTTGTGCTTGTGGACCAGGGTCAGCTTGCGCCGGGGCCGGGCGGCGGCGCGCCGGAACGCATCGCGGACCACGCGCTCGACGCCGTGCGCGGTGTTCAGGGAAACCTCGGTGGCAATCTCCTGCGGGGTCCCTTCCCGCAACACTCCCCCGTTGCCGGCGTAGGGACCCTCCGTCCCTTCCCGCACCACAATAAAATCGACGGAACCCGGGGCGGCCAACGGGCTGGCCACGCCGGGATACAACACGGCCGGCCGCAGGTTCACGTAATGGTCCAGGCTGAACCGCAGCTTCAGCAGCAACTCCCGCTCGATGAGCCCGGACGGCATGCTCTTGTCCCCCGGGGCGGCGCCCACTGCGCCAAACAGGATGGCATCGTGCGTCTTGATTACCTCGAGCGTGGCGTCCGGCAGGGTCTCGCCGGTCCGCAGCCAGTGCTCGGCACCAAGCTCATACTCCGTGAGCTCGAAGCTGACCGGGCTGGCGGCGGTGGCCTTTTCCAGGACCTTCACGGCTTCGGCGGTGACTTCCGGGCCGATGCCGTCACCGGGAATGACTGCCAGGGAAATAACTGAGGGCTGTTCTTCGCTCATACGGCCCATCTTAGGAACAGGGTCCGCATACTGAACAAGTCATCTCACATGCTGGTCATTTACGCGGAGAGTCCACCCCAGGTATGACGCGCAGCGCCGCTGGGAGCCCTAGAGTTGGTAATCATGCTTGTGCACCGACGTATCTATGCCTGGCTCCAGGCGAACCCCGGAAAAGTGAACCTCTGGCAGGCCATAGCCGCCACGCTCATCTTCGCCGGCCCTTTCCTGGTAACGCGGGGAGGACAGTACGTCGAGTTCTTCCTGTCCGCGGTCATCTGCATGAGCCTGGCCTGGCGCCGCAGCCGCCCGGTTCCCGCGGCCGCAGCCCAGGCCGCCGCCTGCGTCCTGCAGCTGTTCCTCGTACCGGTCACCGCACTGCCGGCGGACATCTTTGTGTACGTCACTGTGTATTCCCTGGCCGCCTTCGCACCACGATGGGCCAGTGTTGGCGGTTTCTCACTCGCCTCGGTCGGCGGGGTCCTCTTCGTGGCGCAGTACGCGGTTCTACCGTATATGGATTCCGGATATGCGCTGCAGATCGCATTGGTGCAAGGCGTGCCCGTGTGGATCGCCCTGGAAGCAGTGCTGCTGGCGACCTGGACGTTCGGTGACCTGACCCGCACCCGGCGCCTAGCCGTCCAGGCGCTCGAGGACCGGGCACACCGGCTCGAAGTTGAACGGCAACAGGAACGGGATCTGGCCGCCGCCGACGAACGGAGCCACATTGCCCGGGAAATGCATGACATTGTGGCGCACTCGCTGTCCGTGATCATCACCCAGGCCGACGGCGCGCGGTATGCGAGCGCCGAGGATCCGGAAGTAGCACCGAAGACGCTCGGAGTGATTGCAGAGACCGGCCGGGGCTCGCTGCGGGAGATGCGCCGCCTGCTGGGCGTCCTCCGCGGCGACGAAGCGGCCTCCACCCGCCCCCTGCCCACCCTGGCAGATGTTGACGCGCTGGTGGACTCGGTCCGGCGGGGCGGCGTGGATGTTGCGGTCCAGGCCCAGGGAACTCCCCGCCGCCCGCTTCCGCAGGGTGCGGAGCTCAGCGCCTACCGGGTCATCCAGGAATCCCTGACCAACGTCCTCAAGCACGCCGGACCGCGTGCCAGCGCAGAAGTGGCGTTGCAGTGGTCGGCCAAGGGCCTGGCCATCACCGTCCGTGACGACGGGCACGGCGCCGCGGCCGGGCTCTCCACGGACGGCAAGGGCCAGGGCATCACCGGAATGAGTGAACGCCTTGCCCTCTACGATGGAACCCTGGACGCAGCCCCCACGGCCGGCGGAGGTTTCCGCGTCGAAGCATTCATTCCCTATACGGAAGCGTAGGCACGTGCCCCATTCCCCCTGGACCCCCGGGTCCGATTCCGCAGTACCCCCTGCCGATCCCATCCGGGTTGTGCTGGTGGATGACCAGCAGTTGGTCCGGGGCGGTTTCCGGATGCTGATCAACTCCCAGCCGGACCTCGACGTCGTGGCCGAGGCAGGCAACGGCGGCGAAGCCCTCGCTGCGCTGGCCGCGGTACGGGCCGACGTCGTCCTGATGGATGTCCGGATGCCCGGCATGGACGGCATAGAGGCTACTGAGAAGCTGCTGGCGGCCGGCCCCGGCGGAGTACGCAACGAGGACCTGAAAGTGGTGGTGCTGACCACCTTCGACCTGGACGAATACGCCCTCTCCGCCATCCAGGCCGGTGCCAGCGGCTTCCTGCTCAAGGACGCCCCGCCGGAGGAGCTGCTGGAGGCCATCCGTACGGTGCACCGCGGCGATGCCGTCATTGCCCCTTCCACCACCCGGCGCCTTCTGGACCATGTAGCTCCCCTGCTGCGCACCGCCGGCACCCCGGGCAGCCCGCACGCCGCTGCCGTCGCTTCGCTGACCCCGAGGGAACTCGAAGTGTTCACGCTGATTGCGCAGGGCCTCTCCAATCCGGAGATCGCCGGCCGATTGTTCCTCTCCGAAGCCACGGTCAAGACCCATGTGGGCCACATCCTGGCCAAACTGGACGCGCGTGACCGGGTGCATGCCGTAGTGATTGCCTACGCGACCGGGATTGTCGCACCCTAGGGTAATCGGGAGGGCACATGGCCACAGTCGAGGATGTCCGGGCTGTATGCCGCTCCCTGCCCGGCGTCACGGAACGCCTCAGCTGGAAGCAGCCGGCGTGGTTTGCCCGCAGCCTGATGGCCCGGATGTGGGACGGGGACACTCTTACCGTCAAAACCACGGAACGGGACGCACTGGCGGCCCTCGACCCGGATGTGTACTTCTGGACGCCGCACCACAACAACTCTCCCCTGCTGGTCCTCATGCGCCTGTCCCACGTGCCGCGGAATGAACTCGCCGAAATGCTCCGAGAGTCCTACCGGCTGGCCGGCCCGCTTCCACCCACGGTATGAGACCCCCCGGTGAGGGACAGTACTCCCGCCCGATGTGGCAGGTGCCTCCGGGTCCATAACGTGGGGGGTATGAAAACACTCGCAGAGCACAATCCTGTCCCCGGCACGGGAAAAACACGCCTGGCCGCTGCCGCGCAGCAGCTGAACAAAACGTATGGAACGGGGGAAACCCGCGTCCACGCCTTGAAGGACGTGGACGTCAGTTTCGAAACGGCCACCTTCACTGCGATCATGGGCCCCTCCGGTTCCGGCAAATCAACCCTGATGCACTGCCTCGCCGGCCTGGATACCGCGGACTCGGGGCGGATCTGGATTGGCGGCAGCGAACTGACGGGGCTGAACGACGCAGCCCTGACCCGCCTTCGCCGGGACAGCGTGGGATTCGTCTTCCAGTCCTTCAACCTGGTCCCCACCCTTACGGCGGAGCAGAACATCACCCTGCCTGTTGCCCTGGCCAACGGCACCGTGGACCGGGCATGGCTGGACAGCATCACCGATACCCTCGGCCTCACCGGCCGGCTGAAGCACCGCCCGCACGAACTCTCCGGCGGCCAGCAGCAGCGCGTCGCAGTTGCACGGGCACTGCTGACCCGCCCTGATGTGCTTTTCGGCGACGAACCCACCGGAAACCTTGACTCCAAGTCCGGCGCCGAGGTCCTGTCCCTGCTCCGCCGCTCCACCAAGGAGTTCGGCCAGAGCATCATCATGGTCACCCACGATCCGGTGGCAGCGTCCTACGCGGACCGGGTGGTCCTGATGAATGACGGCGAACTGGTGGGCGAACTGGCCAACCCGACACCGGACTCCGTCCTCGCAGCACTCACGAAGCTGGGTGCCTGAGCATGCTGCAGGTAGCACTGGCGCAGGTGCGCCTGAACGCCCGCCGGTTCATTGCCGTCTCCCTGGCGGTCCTCATCGCCGTCGGTTTCCTGACGGCCACCCTGGTCATTAATTCCTCCTCCAAGGCCTCCCTGGCCCAAAGCGTGGGCGAGAGCTACCGCAATGCCGACCTGATACTGAACGGGGACCAGTTCCGTTCCGATCCGGTGATCCTGGACGAGGACACCCTCAGCGTTGTCGGTGATCTTCCCGGCCTCGCGGGCAGCTACGCGGTGCTGCAGGGCTATGCCAACTTCGGCTCCGGCCGGGACACGGTGTTGGCCGGAGTGAGTAACATTCCGGAGTACACCAAGCTGTTGCCCGTTGATGTCCTCGAAGGCACGCTGCCGGCCTCCGCCGGTGAGGTGGCCGTTGACAGCGACACCGCAGAGCGGGAGGGCCTGTCCAAAGGCTCTGTCCTGGAGCTCACCGACGGCGTTAATGATGTGGGCGCTACGAAGGTGACGGTCACTGCGGTGGTGGCTCCGTCCAAGGATCCGAGCAGCATGGGCATAGCGCAGCTCTACGCCACGGACGCCACCGCCGAACTGTTCGCCATTGCCGAAAACGGTTTCGACACCATCCAGCTGGCGCTGGCCGACGGCGCAAAGGTGGAAGACGTACGTGCCGCGGCGGAACAGGCCCTTGCAGAGGCGGGCATGGACGACGTCGTGGTCCGCACCGTCCCGGAGCAGACGGACGTGGTGGTAGCCGGCTTCACCGGTGGAGAAGACGTCCTGACCATCATCCTGCTGACCTTCGCGGCGGTGGCCCTGCTGGTCTGCGCCCTGGTGGTCTCCAATACGTTCTCCGTGCTGGTGGCCCAGCGCACCCGCGAACTTGCCCTGCTGCGCTGTATCGGGGCCGAACGTTCACAGATCCGGCGCTCCGTGATTGTGGAAGCGCTGGTAGTGGGGACCGTCTCCTCGATTGCGGGGGTACTGGCAGCAATTGCCTTGGTCGGCGGAATTATCGCCTATCTGAAAACCATTCCCGAGAGCGGCTTTGCGACCCTCGCAGTGTCTCCCCTCTCGGTGGTGGCCAGCCTGGCGGCGGGCATCACGCTGACCGTTCTCTCGGCGCTGGTACCTGCCCGGGCGGCCACCGCGGTGGCGCCGCTGGCGGCTCTGCGTCCGGCCGAGGATGTCCGTGCCGGCACCAAGCGAGGCAAGGTGCGTCTGGTCCTGGGATTGGTGCTGCTGGCAGGGGGCACAGCCCTGCTGGCTGTGGGCGCGGTGTCCGCGGACCTCCTGGTGGCCCTGCCCGGCGGCATTCTCAGCTTCGTAGGCGTACTGATGTGCGCCACCCTGTTTGTCCCGTCACTGGTCCGGACCGTCGGTAAGGTGGCTGCACCGCTGGGTGTGCCCGGCAAGCTTGCCGCAGTGAATGCCGTGCGCAATCCGCAGCGGACCTCTGCAACGTCGTCCGCTTTGCTGATCGGCGTCACCCTGGTGACCATGATGATGACCGGAGCCGCAACGGTACGGACGTCCCTGGACAGCGTATTGGCCGGGGAATTCCCGGTAGACGTAAGCGTCGACGGAGTGGACCGTCCATTCACGCCGGCCGACGCGGACACCGTGAGCACCATGGAGGGCGTGAAGGACGCCGTTCTGGTATCCGTGGCCGGCACCACTGACACAGAAACATTCGGGGCGTACAACGTCTACGCCCTGGACCCTGCCGACGCTGCAAAGGTCCTGCAGGACTCGAACCTGGTACTGGATGACAACACCATCCTGATGCCGCAGGGAGTCACGGATGAAACCGTGACGGTCACCGGGGCAACCTCGAGCGTGGAGCTGAAGGTCCTGGTCTCCGAAAGCAAGCAGTTGCGCCCACTGATCAGCGCTTCCACGGCAGCGGACCTGGGCGGCCACGCACCGCTGCCGGAATCCGCCGGTTATGTTCCGATGCCACAGATCTGGCTGTCCGTGGAGGACGGGCTGAACCCCGGCGCCCTCATGGACCTGCGTGATGACCTGGCGGAACGGCTGGACGTCCAGGACTATGCCGTGGACGGCTCCGCCATTGAACGTGCCGCGTATGAACAGGTCATCAATGTGCTGCTGATGGTGGTCACCGGCCTGCTGGGGGTCGCCGTGGTGATTGCCCTGGTGGGCGTGGCGAACACTCTGTCCCTATCAGTGCTTGAACGCACCCGCGAGTCTTCACTGCTGCGGGCGCTGGGCCTGACCCGCGGACAGCTGCGCGGCATGCTGGCCTTGGAAGCCGTCCTCATCGCCGGGGTGGCTGCAGTGATGGGCGCCGTGCTGGGGTCGGTGTACGGCTGGCTGGGTGCACAGTCGGCGCTCGGCTCGTTTGCCTCCGTGGCGCTGTCCGTGCCGTGGCTGCAGCTGCTCGGTGTCCTGGCCGTGGCGTTGCTGGCCGGCCTTGCGGCCTCGGTCCTCCCGGCAAGGCGCGCCGCCCGCCTCTCCCCGGTGGCGGGACTGGCCGCCGACTGACCGGCAGCACCGGTACCGCACATCACCGGTACGGCACGTCCGCGGTCCGGCTGCGGGGCACCTGCCTCGCGGTCGGGCCGCGGATCTGCAAGGATACAGGGAAGGACAAATTACTAAGCAGGCTTACCCCGGCTACGTTGGCCCGGCAGCCTGCAGGCGTAAGGAGATCAGCATGACCCAACAGGAAGCCACCCCCGGCAGCTCCACTCCGGGACGCGAAGACCTCGCCGCGTACCTGGACGACCACCTCATTGGCGCCGAAACCGGCGTCCGGCTCTTCACCGCCGCGCAGCGCACCTGGGAGGGTTCGCCGTACGAGGAGACCTTCGCCCGCCTTGCCGAGGAGATTTCTGATGAGCGGGATGAGCTGGAATCCCTCATCCACGCGCTGGGCTACTCGCGCAGCAAGGTCAAGGCTGCCGCGGCGGCAGTGGGCGCCGCAGCAGGCAAACTGGGGCCGCTCAATCCCCTCAGCACCGGCGGCGGCGCCACCGGCCAGCTCGAACTGGAATCCCTCCAGTCGCTGGTACGGATGAAGGAATCCCTCTGGCGGACCCTGCTGGTACTCTCCACCGCTGACCACCGGTTCAACGCGGCACGGCTGCAGGAACTGATCGAGATGGCCCGCGGGCAGCAGGAAACCGTGGCCGAGGTCATGGAGAAGACTGCCGTAGAGCGTTTCCTGGCTACTGATTGAGCCTGGCTCACAAAAAACACCCCCGGCGCTGTGCCGGGGGTGTTTTTTGCTGTCCGGGACCTACTCCGCCGGCTCTTCGTACTTCGGGAAGATCGGGGTGGGCGCGGGCAACGCGGTACCCGGCACCAGCGGCGAAGCGATGGCGCTGAACTGCCGCGCGGCGTCGTCGTCCTGGCCAAGGACCGTCAACAGCTTGGCCGCACTGCCCGGCATCACCGGCTGGATGAGGATGGCCACGATCCGCAGCACCTCCAGCGTCACGTAGAGCACGGTGTTCATGCGTTCGACGTCGGTCTTCCGCAGGACCCAGGGTGCCTGTTCGGCAAAGTACGCGTTGGTGTCGCCGAGGACCTTCCAGGTGGCTTCCAGCGCACCGTGGAAATCCTGCACGTCGTACGCTTCGCGGGAGATCTGCAGCAGGTTCCCGGCTGCTTCCAGCAGGGCTGTGTCCTCCGGCGTGAATGCACCCGGCTGCGGTACGGCTCCCCCGCAGTTCTTGGCCACCATGGACAGCGAGCGCTGGGCCAGGTTGCCGAGGTTGTTGGCGAGGTCGGAGTTCATGCGCCCGACGACGGCGTCGTGGTTGTAGGAGCCGTCCGCGCCGAAGGGGACCTCGCGGAGCAGGAAGAACCGGACCGAGTCCAGGCCGTACTGGTCGGCCCATTCCTTGGGCGCCACCACGTTGCCCAGCGACTTGGACATCTTGACGCCCTTGTTGTGCAGGAAGCCGTGGATCATGATCCGCTTTGGCAGTTCCAGCTTGGCGGACATCAGGAAGGCCGGCCAGAAGATGGCGTGGAAGCGGGAGATGTCCTTGCCGATCACATGCACGTCCGCTGGCCAGTACTTCCGAAACGCTTCGCTTTCGGTGTCCGGGAAGCCGACGCCGGTGAGGTAGTTGGTCAGCGCGTCCACCCAGACGTACATCACGTGGTCCGGATTGCCGGGCACGGGCACGCCCCAGTTGAAGGTGGTGCGGGAGATGGAGAGATCTTCAAGGCCGCCCTTGACGAAGCTGATGACCTCGTTGAACCGCGAGCGCGGGGCAGCGAAGTCCGGCTGGGACTCATAGAGGGCCAGCAGCTTGTCCTGGTAGGCGGAGAGGCGGAAGAAGTAGCTCTCCTCTTCGGTCCACGTCACCTCGGTGTCGGTTTCCCTGGAGTAGCGCACACCGTCGTCGCGGACCTCGGTTTCGTCCTCGGTGTAGTACGCCTCATCCCGGACGGAGTACCAGCCGGAGTACTTGGAGAGGTAGATGTCGCCGTTGTCCTCCATCCGCTTCCAGATGGCCTGGGCGGCGGCATAGTGGTCGGCGTCGGTGGTACGGATGAACCGGTCATAGGAGTTCCCCATGTCCGCTTCCATGGCCTTGAACGCAGCGGAGTTGCGGTCCGCCAGTTCCTTGGCGGTGATGCCTTCCTTGTCCGCAGACTGCTGCATCTTCAGCCCGTGCTCGTCCGTGCCCGTCATAAAGAACACGTCGTACCCGTCCAGCCGCTTGAAGCGGGCCATGGCGTCAGTGGCGATGTGCTCGTAGGCGTGCCCGATGTGCGGTTCGCCGTTGGGGTAGGAGATGGCCGTGGTGATGTAGAACGGGGTCTTGGAATCGGAAGAAGTCACATAAGAAAATTACCCTGTTTTGGCCGCCGGTGTCGCTTTGGGACTCTTCGGGTCCTGCCTGTCAGGCGCGGGGCGGGGCGGGAAGGCGAGGCTCATCCCGTATCGGGTACTGCGCCGTTTCGGAGCGGTCGGCACGGCCCAGGGCTACCAGCGCCCAGGTAGGGGACACTGCTGCGACATACGCCAACAGGGCCATGATGCCGGCGAAGCTCGGTCCCCGGCCCGTGAACATGCTGATGATGCCGTAGAGCACCAGCAAGGCCGCGAGGGCTATCTCCACTCCGACAGCCTGATTTCGGCGCCGGTACTGCGGGCGGCGCAGTAGGAAAAGCTGCAGGAGCGGCAGCGCCCATGGCAGCACTACCGTCCCGGGGAGTTCGGCAAACACGAGGGCCAGCATCAAGAAGAAGGCGACCACCCCCAGGCCGATTCCCCCGGCGCCTACCGCGACGTAGGTGCACACGGCGCGCGTGCCTTTTGAAAGACCTCCACGCACCCCGTACAACGCGGTGACCAGTGCCCACGCCGGCAAAAGCGCCAGGGAAAGCGCTGCAGGGTATTCCTGGCGGGTAAATGCGGTCAGCAAGGTCAGCACAAGCACGGGAACCGCATAGACCGTCGCCCGTACCCGGAGGCCGGACGGGCGGGCGGGCACGAAAACCGCGAGGCCGACAAGTACGCCCGCTGCGGCGGCGGCCACGGCGCTTGCCGTTTGCCGCAGGGCCCCTTCCGGCAGGTCCTGGGCAAAAACCATGCACAACACTGCCCACCACACCAGCAGCATGGATACACCGATCCAACTGCGATCCAGCGGTGACGGGTCCTCTTCCGCTCCGACTGTATCCGTGGACCGGCCGCCTGACTGTGCGTGCTCCACTGACATCTCCCCCTTGATGCGGCCCGGCGTCCGGTTCCGGAGTCAGTGTAGCGCCCAAGCTGCCGCCGGTCAGCGGCCGGCCTCCAGCACCGAGGTCAGCACCGGGGCGGTAGCGGCAAGTCCTGCCCGCACCAGGCCCACGCCGGCGGCCACAGTGGCGGCGAGGATCACCATCGACGCCGGTGCGAACAACAGTGCTGCCCCCACCAGCGGGAACAGCAGCACGGCAGAGGTGGCAACCGATGCGGTGCAGACCAGTACCAGGGGCTGCATCACAGCCTTGATACGCGCGGCCTCGATCACCTCGCGCGGCATGCCCATCCGGTCCAGGCTGCGGTAAAGCTCTCCGCGGTCCAGGACGGTGGCTGCCTGGCTGATGCCCGCGGAACAGGCGACCATCAGGAAGCCGGCCACCACGGTGATCAGTACACCGGTCATGAGGTCCTGCAGCAGGAAGTCCTGCGGTCCCTCTGCCTGGCTGCCCTGCACCGCGGCGGCGGCAGAGCCGGCAACGACGGCGGTGAAGCAGACCAGGGACAGGGCGCTGACCTGCCGCCAGGCTGCCTTCGGTGAATCCAGCACGATGCGGGCCGCGAGCAGTGCAGCCGGCGTGTCTGCTCGGCGCAGGCGACGCCTGGCGGTGCGGGCCACAAGCCACGGACCGACGAGGTTCAGGACGGACATCCCTGCCGCGAACACACCGAAGATGATCATGATGGCCACGGCAGCAGCGGCTCCGGGGATCGCCAGGGCCAGGCTGCAGGCAACCAGGACCACTACCGCAATAACGGCCCGGCTCCAATGCACCTTCTGCGCCGCAGCCCGGGTCCGCACCCCCAGCGGGGAAACCACCACCTTACGCAGTCCCCGGGATGAGCTGACGGCCGCAAGGAGCACCACTGCCAGCACGGCGCCCAGTCCGGCCGCCGGGTGCAGCCAATACGCAGACCCGAGTGCGTCGCCGCGGAAGTGGATCAGCTGCACCAGCGGGGCAAACAGCAGGTAGCCCGCCACGCCGGCCAACGCGCCGGCCAGGGCCTGGACCGTGGCCTCCAGGACGGTTACCTGCCGAACCGTGCGGGCAGAGGCTCCGAGCAGGCGCAGCGTTGAGAGGTGCTCATCACGGCGGCGGGCGGACAGGCGCGCCGCCGAACCGCCCAGGGTCATCAGGGGCAGCACCAGCAGCAGCAGAGCGAAGCAGGCCAGCAGCTGGTAGAGCATCCCTTCCTCATCCCCCCACTGGAGGAAGGACAACGCCCCGGCCAGGACGGTGAGCAAAAGGGTTGTCACCACCGCGAAGGCAGCGACGGGCAGCAGGGCCTTCTCCCGTCCGGCCGTACCGGGACGGTTCAGCAGCCAGGTGATGCGCAGCGGAACGCCCAACGCCGAGGCGTCCACGGCCCGGACCAGGGCGGCGGGAATGGCGGTGGCGTTCATCGGGCCCGGCCCGCCGCAGCGGTATCGGAGACGATCCGGCCGTCGGCCAGCGTGACCACCCTGCCGCACCAGCGCGCCACGCCGGCGTCATGGGTGATCACCACCAGCGAACGTCCGGTGCCCTCCACGGTCCGCAGCAACAGTTCCATCACCTCGGCCGACGTGTGCGAGTCCAGGGCCCCCGTGGGTTCGTCTGCAAAGAGGATGCCGGCACCGGTGACCTGGGCCCTCGCAATGGCCACGCGCTGCGCCTGTCCTCCGGACAGCTCCCCGATCCGCCGCCCGTCCATCCCGGCCAGCCCCAGTGCGGCCAGCGCCGCAGATGCCGCCTGTTCGGCGGCCTGCCGCGGCGTCCCCGAGAGCATCAGGGCCAGCGCCACGTTCTCCCCGGCCGTCAGCTCCGGGATCAGCAGCCCCTGCTGGAAAACAAACCCGAAGTCCGTGCGGCGCAGGGCGGACCGGGCCTCGTCATCCAGTGCCGTGACCTCCACCGGTGATCCCCCGCTGCGGGCCAGCCGGACGGTGCCCGTGTCCGGACGCACAATTCCGGCCAGGCAGTGCAGCAACGTGGTTTTCCCGGAACCGGAAGCGCCCATGACGGCAACGGCTTCCCCGGGGTGGATGGTGAGGCTGATTCCGGCCAGCGCCGTGCTGCTGCCGTAGGTTTTTGTCAGGTTGTCGGCGGCCAGCAGAGGGGCGCCGGGCATGGGTGTAGTCATACCTCCATGCTTGTTCCTGAGGGCACGCTCCGCGTCGGAGCCGGGCATGATCCGGCGGGTAACGGCCTCCTACCCTGGGCGGAGAAAGCAAAGGACCGGTCCCGCCGGGGCGGGAACCGGTCCTTCAGCGCAACAGCTAGTCCTGCAGGTCAACCTCGCGGGCCACGGAGGCCCCGATCTCGACACGCAGGGATTCCAGCACGTCCTGCGGGACGGAGGAATCCACGGTCAGCAGGGACAGGGCCTGGCCGCCTTCGGCGTTCCGCGCCACCTGCATGCCGGCGATGTTGATGTCCTTCTCCCCCAGGATCCGGCCCAGGGCGCCGATGACGCCCGGACGGTCCTGGTAGATCAGCACAATCAGGTGCTCGCTGATGGGGATTTCCAGGTCGTAGCCGTTGACGCCCACCAGCTTCTGGATCTGCTTCGGACCGGTCAGGGTGCCGGAGACCTCCAGGCGGGTGCCGTCGGACAGCGCGCCGCGGATGGTGAGCAGGTTCCGGTAGTCGTCCACCTCGGGGGTGGTGAGCAGGCGCACCTCGATGCCGCGCTGTTCGGCGAGGACCGGGGCGTTCACGTAGGAGACCTGCTCGGAGACGATATCGGTGAAAATGCCCTTCAACGCGGCTAATTCCAGGGCCTTGACATCCAAAGCCGCGATTTCGCCGGCCACCTCAATGTCGACGGCGGTCACCGAGTCGTGCGACAGCGCGGTGAAGATGCGGCCGAGCTTTTCGATCAGCGGGATACCCGGGCGCACGTCCTCGGCGATAACGCCGCCGGCGACGTTCACGGCGTCGGGCACCAGTTCCCCCGCGAGGGCGAGGCGGACGGACTTCGCCACGGACACCCCGGCCTTTTCCTGGGCCTCATCCGTGGAGGCGCCAAGGTGCGGAGTGACCACCACGTTGTCCAGCGCGAAGAACGGAAGGTCCGTGCTGGGCTCCCGAACGAAGACATCCACGCCGGCGCCGGCAATCTGTCCGGACTGCAGCGCGTCGAACAGCGCGGCTTCGTCCACGAGGCCGCCGCGGGCCACGTTGACCACGTAGGCGGTGTCCTTCATCTTCGCGAAGGCCTCTGCACCGAGCATGCCCAGGGTCTCCGGCGTCTTGGGCATGTGGATGGTGACAAAGTCGGATTCCGCCAGCAGCTCGTCGAGGCTGACCAGCCGCACGTTCAGCTGCGCCGCGCGGGCCGAGGTGACGTAGGGGTCGTAGGCGAGAATCTCTGTGCCGAAGCCCTGCAGGCGGGCGGCGACCAGGGCGCCGATTCGGCCCAGGCCGATAATGCCGATCTTCTTTTCGAACAGCTCTGTGCCGCTGTACTTGGAGCGCTTCCATTCACCGTTCTTGAGCGCAGCGCTGGCCTGCGGGATGTTCCGTGCCAGGGACAGGATGTGCCCCACGGTCAGTTCGGCGGCGGAAATGATGTTCGACGTCGGGGCGTTGACCACCATCACGCCGGCCTGGGTGGCGGCCTTGATGTCCACGTTGTCCAGGCCCACGCCGGCGCGGGCAATGACCTTGAGGTTTTTGGCGGCGGCAATTGCCTCGGCGTCCACCTGCGTGGCCGAGCGCACCAGGATCGCGTCGACGTCGGCGATCGCGGTAAGGAGCTGGGAGCGGTCGGCGCCGTCCGTGGAGCGGATTTCAAAGTCGGGGCCCAGGGCCTCGACGGTGGCGGGCGAGAGTTCCTCCGCGAGGAGTACGACTGGTTTGGTGGCAGACACCGGTGACCTCTTTAGCTGTGGACGATTCAGGTGGGGTTTTTCGTGCAGGAGGCCGGACCCGACGGGTCCGGCCTCCTTACCGAAACGGCTTGCCTTTCGAGCCTAGCGCCTGCCGGTGGGGGCAGCGCGAATCGGTACAGATGTTACGGGTGGTCAGCGTGCAACCGAACCCTCGGTGTAATCATCCTCGTTCTTGATCCAGGAGAAGAGCTTGCGCAGTTCGCGGCCGGTGGCCTCGATCGGATGCTCTTCGCCCTTGGTGCGCAGTTCCTTGAACTCGGGCGCGCCGGCGTCCTGGTCGTCGATGAAGCGCTTGGCGAAGGCACCGTTCTGGATGTCGGCCAGCACGGCCTTCATGTTTTCCTTCACGCTCTCATCGATGACGCGCGGGCCGGAGACGTAGTCGCCGTATTCGGCGGTGTCGGAAACGCTCCAGCGCTGCTTGGCGATGCCGCCTTCAACCATCAGGTCCACGATCAGCTTCAGCTCGTGCAGCACCTCGAAGTACGCCACCTGCGGCTGGTAGCCGGCTTCGGTCAGGGTCTCGAAGCCGTACTGGATCAGCTGGGACGCGCCGCCGCAGAGCACGGCCTGCTCGCCGAAGAGGTCGGTTTCGGTCTCTTCGGTGAAGGTGGTCTCAATGACGCCGGCACGGGTGCCGCCGATGGCCTTGGCGTAGGACAGCGCCAGTTCCTTGGCCTTGCCGGAGGCGTTCTGCTCCACGGCGATCAGGTCCGGCACGCCGCGGCCGGCTTCGAACTCGCGCCGGACAATGTGTCCCGGGCCCTTGGGTGCAACGAGGGCGACGTCGACGTCGGCCGGCGGCTGGATGTAGCCGTAGCGGATGTTGAAGCCGTGTCCGAAGAACAGGGCGTCGCCGGACTGCAGGTTCGGAGCGATTTCCTCGGCGTAGACAAAGCGCTGGACCTGGTCCGGGGTGAGGATCATGATCAGGTCCGCTTCGGCCACGGCGTCGGCAACGCTGAGCACGCGCAGGCCTTCGGCCTCGGCCTTGGCGCGGGAGGCGGAGCCTTCCTTCAGTCCGACGCGGACGTCCACGCCGGAGTCGCGCAGGCTGAGTGCGTGGGCGTGGCCCTGGCTGCCGTAGCCGATGACGGCGACCGTGCGGCCCTGGATGATCGACAGGTCTGCGTCGTCGTCGTAATACATGTCAGTCACTGTGGTTATCTCCTACTGGTTTCCTGGATAAGGGTCTGGGGGTGGAACTCAGGCGCTGCGCAGCGCGCGGTCGCTCATGGACTTTGAGCCGCGGCCGATGGCCAGGGTTCCGGATTGGACTATTTCGCGGATGCCGAAGGGCTCAAGCACTGAGAGCAGTGCGTTGAGCTTGTCGGCGGTGCCTGTTGCCTCGACGATGAGTGAATCTGTGGACACATCCACCACTGAGGCGCGGAACAGCTCGGCTGCCTGGGTTACCTGCAGCCGGGTTGCGGCATCCGCACGAACCTTGACCAGGATGTGGTCTCGTTGCACGGAGGAATCGGGAACCAGCTCGACAATCTTGATGACGTTGACGAGCTTGTTCAGCTGTTTGGTGACCTGCTCCAGCAGGTCACCCTCGGCGTCGACCACTACGGTGATACGGGACATGCCCGGCACCTCGGAGGGGCCCACGGCCAAAGAATTGATGTTGAACGCCCGGCGGGCGAACAGCGAGGCCACCCGGGTCAGCACACCGGGCAGGTCTTCCACCAGCACGGAAAGGGTATGGCGGGCCATGTCCTAGTCCTCCTCTTCCCAGGTGGGAGTCATGTTGCGGGCAATCTGGATCAGGTCGTTGGACACGCCGGTGGGCACCATCGGCCACACCATGGAATCGCGGCTGACCACGAAGTCGATGACAACGGGGCGGTCGTTGATTTCCAGTGCCTTGGCGATGGTGGCGTCGATGTCCTCGTCGCGTTCGCAGCGCAGGCCCACGCAGCCGTAGGCGTCCGCCAGCTTCACGAAGTCCGGCACGCGCATGGTGTCGTGGCCGGTGTTCAGGTCCGTGTTGGAGTAGCGGGACTCGTAGAAGAGGGTCTGCCACTGCCGGACCATGCCCAGGGAGGAGTTGTTGATGATGGCTACCTTGATCGGGATGTTGTTGATCAGGCAGGTGGCCAGTTCCTGGTTGGTCATCTGGAAGCAGCCGTCGCCGTCGATCGCCCAGACCACGCGGTCCGGATTGCCCACCTTGGCGCCCATGGCCGCCGGAACGGAGTAGCCCATGGTGCCCAGGCCGCCGGAGTTCAGCCAGGCGCGGGGACGCTCGTATTTGATGAACTGCGCGGACCACATCTGGTGCTGGCCCACACCCGCCACGTAGACGCCTTCGGGTCCGGTCATGGCGCCGATGCGCTCAATGACCTTCTGCGGGGCGACCAGGCCGTCTTCGGGTTCGGTGTAGCCGATCGGGTAGGTTTCGCGCAGGCGGTCAATCACTGCCCACCATGCCGAGAGGTCGGGGTGCTCCGTTTCGAACTGTCCGCGCACGGCGTCGGCCAGTTCGGGGATGATTTCCCGGACCGAGCCCACAATCGGCACATCCGCCGGACGGTTCTTGGAGATTTCCGCAGGATCGATGTCCGCGTGGATCACCTTGGCACCGGGGGCGAAGGAGCTCAGCACACCGGTGACCCGGTCATCGAAGCGGGCGCCGAGGGTGATCAGCAGGTCCGACTGCTGCAGCGCGGTCACGGCCGACACTGAGCCGTGCATGCCGGGCATGCCCACGTGCTGCGGGTGTGAGTCGGGGAAAACACCGCGTGCCATCAGGGTGGTGACCACGGGGGCACCCACCAGTTCCGCCAGCTCCAGGAGCTCGGCGGACGCATTGGCCTTCAGCACGCCGCCGCCCACGTAGAACACCGGCCGCTGCGATTCGGCGATGAGCCGGGCAGCTTCGCGGACCTGCTTGGAGTGCCCGCGCACCACGGTGCGGTAGCCGGGCAGGTCGATCTTCGGCGGCCAGGAGAACACGGTCTTTGCCTGCTGGGCGTCCTTGGCAATGTCCACCAGCACCGGCCCGGGACGTCCCGAGGTGGCGATGTGGAAGGCTTCGGCAAGCACCCGGGGGATGTCGGCTGCGTCGGTGACCAGGTAGGAATGCTTGGTGATGGGCATCGTGATCCCCACGATGTCCGCTTCCTGGAAGGCGTCGGAGCCGATGAAGGCGCTGGAGACCTGGCCGGTGATGGCCACCATGGGCACGGAGTCCATGTGGGCGTCCGCAATGGCGGTGACGAGGTTGGTGGCGCCGGGGCCCGACGTCGCGATGCAGACACCCGCGCGTCCGGTCACCATGGCGTAACCCTCGGCAGCGTGGCCGGCGCCCTGTTCGTGGCGGACCAGGATGTGGCGGATCTTGGTGGAATCCATCAGCGGGTCGTAAGTGGGCAGGATCGCTCCGCCCGGCAGGCCGAAGACTTCGTCGACGCCGAGTTCTTCAAGCGACCGGACAATGGCCTGCGAACCGGTCATCTCGGTGGGCGGAATAATGTTGCCCGGGCCCTGGATGCGCTCGTCCACGGCTTCGGGGTGGGCGGACACAGAAGTGGCTACATCTTTGGTCTTGGCTGCTGCGGCACGTGCGGCGGCGTTAGCCTTTGAGGCCATCAGCGAAGGGCTGATTGGCGATCCCTTACTCATCGGAACTTCCTTTGTGCGGATACTGATCCATGGTCATTGCGGCGGCCGGACCGGGGTGTTGCCCGTTCCGGCTTCTTCTGTGCCCAGCGAAGCGGTTTACCTGCGAAGCCAATAAAAAAACCCCTCGTGCCGGTTGGCTCCGTAGGGGTTCGCGCGTGACGTCTTACAAGTCGGGCTGTTAGGCCACGCGCTTGATAAGGACGACGGGTACGATCTGCATACCGTTCAGTCTTGCGGTCCCCTGCGGGGGTGTCAATCTCGTGAGACGTACGTCTCAATATGTGGACGTAACATCCCGGCTTTCGGTCTGTGGCCTCCAAATACCAAGGCGGCAGGGCTTAATAAGGCTGCAAGGCCTTAGGGGCCCCAAGGGCATCCGCGCCAGCGGGTGCCCTTGGGGAGGCCTATCAGCCGCCGCAATAGGCGCCGGTGGAAGCCGAGTTCACCATCTTGGCGTATTTGGACAGCACTCCCTTGGTGAACTTGGCCGGCAGCGGCTGCCAGCCGACCTTGCGGGCCTCAAGCTCTTCGGGGTCCACCAGGAGGTCGAAGCTGCGGGCGGCAATGTCCACGCGGATCCGGTCGCCGTCCTTCACAAAGGCGATGGGGCCGCCGTCGACCGCTTCCGGTGCCACGTGGCCGATGCACAGGCCGGTGGTGCCGCCGGAGAACCGGCCGTCGGTAAGCAGCAGGACATCTTTCCCGAGCCCGGCGCCCTTGATGGCTCCGGTGATGGCGAGCATTTCGCGCATGCCTGGTCCGCCCTTGGGACCTTCGTAACGGATCACGACGACGTCGCCTGCGTGGATCTCGGCGGCGTCAAGGGCGTCCAGGGCACCCTGTTCGCGTTCAAAGACCCGTGCGGTGCCTTCGAAGACGTCGGCGTCGAAGCCGGCGCTCTTCACGACGGCGCCCTCCGGAGCCATGGAGCCCTTCAGGATGGTGATGCCGCCGGTCTTGTGGATGGGGTTGTCCATGGCCCGGAGCACCTTGCCGTCCGGATCCGGCGGGTTGATTGCAGCCAGGTTCTCCGCGACGGTCTTGCCGGTGACGGTGAGGCAGTCGCCGTGGATCAGGCCGGCGTCGAGCAGGGCCTTCATGATCACGGGCACGCCGCCGATCTTGTCGACGTCGAACATCACGTAACGGCCGAACGGCTTCAGGTCGCCCAGGTGCGGGATGGTGTCGCCGATGCGGTTGAAATCCTCGAGGGTGAGGTCCACTTCCGCTTCCCGGGCGATGGCCAGCAGGTGCAGCACCGCGTTGGTGGAACCGCCGAAGGCCATGGTCACGGCAATGGCGTTTTCGAAGGCCTTTTTGGTCATGATGTCGCGGGCCGTGATGCCCTTGCGCAGCAGGTTGACTACGGCTTCACCGGACTTGCGCGCGAATTCGTCACGGCGGCGGTCGGCGGAGGGCGGCGCGGCGGAGCCGGGAAGGGACATGCCCAGGGCTTCGCCGATGCAGGCCATGGTGTTGGCGGTGTACATGCCGCCGCAGGCGCCCTCGCCGGGGCAGATGGCGCGTTCGATGCTGTCGAGGTCCTTCAGGCTCATCTTGCCGGCGGCGCAGGCGCCCACGGCTTCGAACGCGTCAATCAGCGTCACTTCACGTTCGCTGCCGTCCTCCATCTTGGCGAAGCCTGGCATGATCGAGCCGGCGTAGAGGAAGACGCTGGACAGGTCCAGGCGTGCGGCGGCCATCAGCATGCCGGGGAGGGACTTGTCGCAGCCTGCGAGCAGGACGGAACCGTCAAGCCGCTCGGCCATCATGACGGTTTCCACGGAGTCGGCAATGACCTCGCGGGACACCAATGAGAAGTGCATGCCCTCATGGCCCATGGAAATGCCGTCCGAGACCGAAATGGTGCCGAACTGCATGGGGAAGCCGCCGCCGGCATGGATGCCTTCCTTGGCACCCTGCGCCAGCCGGTTCAGGGAAAGATTGCAGGGGGTGATCTCGTTCCAGGAGCTGGCGACACCGATCTGCGGTTTGGCGAAATCGTCGTCGCCCATCCCCACGGCACGGAACATGCCCCGGGCAGGAGCTGCGTGTATGCCGTCCGTGACCACTCGGCTGCGGGGTTTGATATCCGGTGTGTTTTCTCCGCTCATGGCTAAATCCTAGGACTTAAGCCGGCCCGCGCGGTCCATGTGACGGACACCGGCATCCGTTGTTACGGCCTGTGAACAGCAGATGAAGATTCCAGGCGCGGCAGGGGCGGGCTTCACGGATGGGGGGAGGGTGTTCATAGACTGGGGAGATGACATCGGACAGAGGATCCACGGATCCAGGTACGGAACCAGGCATGGACACAGGCTCGGAAGCCGGCACCGCGGCCGGCGCTGGCAGCAGCGACAGCCTGAAGCTGGTGCTGCGCCGGGTTTTCGAATCCCAGATTCCGAACTACGGCGACTACAACCTGGTGTGCGCCACGCCCGCACTGGATTCGGATGCAGGCTTCTACGTGCTGGGTTACCGGTGGCGGCCTGCCGAGCTGGTGTTTGCGCCCTTTGACGCCGCTTCCCTGGCCGGGCTCGAGGCACCCACTGCGGTGAACACCACCAACCTCAGCCACACGGACGAGCTCGACACCGATGCGTACGAGGTGGGGACCAACACCGGCCGCATCTTCCGGTTCAGTGTCGAACCCGAAGCCATGCTGCCGGCAGCCGGCGAGGACCCGCGGCTGCTGGAGCAGGCCGCGGACTGGGAAGACTTCCGTTCGTTTGTGGAGTCCTACCTGGAACTGGCCTGACCCGTTCCCCCTGCCATCAGTTCCGCCAGGGGCCGGGGCGGACCAGGTTCAACGGCTCGGCCCCTTCGGCCAGGAGCTGCAGCTGGCGGCGCAGGAACCGGCGGATCCGCGGCTCGAACGCATCCGTGTTCCCGCCCCAGTGCGGGGTAATGATGGCACCGGGTGCCAGGCGCAGCGGATGATCCGCCGGTACCGGCTCGGGATCGAAAACATCCACGGCCGCCCGCAGCCGGCCGGAGAGCACTTCCTTGGTCAGCGCTTCGCTGTCCACCACCGCACCCCGGGCCACGTTGACTACCAAGGCCCCTTCAGGCAGGGCGGCCAGGACCCGGGCGTCCACCAGATGCCGGGTCTGTTCGTCCAGCGGAGTGATGACCACGAGGATTTCCGCCTGCGACGCCAGGTCCGCCAGTTCTTCCGTGCCGTGGACAACACCGTCCTCATCCGTCCTTGCCGTGCGGCCCACACGGGTCAGCTCCACGTCGAACGGACGCAGCCGCGCAGCGATTTCCCGGCCGATGCCGCCCACCCCCACCAGCAGCACCCGCCGGTCGGCCAGCCCGGGATAGCGCACGGAGTCCCACGTACCGGCCTGCTGGCCGCGGACGGCGGCGTCGATCCCGCGCTGTGCCGCCAGGATCAGGGTCAGGGCCATTTCAGCCGTGGCGGCGGCATGGACCCCCGCAGCACTGGCGATGGCCGTGTCCGGCCCCACCAGTTCCGTCAGCCCGTCGTATCCGGTGGTCTGGGACTGCAGCAGGGCGAGCCCGGGCACCTGTTCCAAGGCCGCGCGGTAATCCGTGGCGGACGCGTACGGCAGCACCACCGCGTCAATATCTGCATAGTCCACGCCCTGCGGCTCGCCGGCCAAGTCCCACACGGCGACATTGACACCCTCCGGAAGCGGCTCCAGCGCCGCGCGAAGGTCTTCATCGGGGACGGTCACGGTACGGATGCGTCGGGATGCCATGGAAGCCATGCCTGTCAGCGTAACGGCACCGTGCCGGGACCGCACCGGCTCTGGACAGGGCAAAGCGCTGGCCGTACCGTCGAATGGTGGCTTCCGCCAACCGAAGGATGCGTTGTGGCTCGGAAATCGGTGCTTTTCACTGCCCTTGGAATCGGCTCGGCGGCAGCAGTGTGGGCGGCCCGCACAATCGGCCGGATACTGGGCAACGGCCCCGTGCGGCTGGCAGCCGGCGGGGACACGGCGGCTAGTCCAGCACCGCGGACGACGCCGGTGCCGGCCGATTCCGTCGCGGTCACCACCGTGACCACCGGGGATCCGGCGTCGAACCTTCCTGCCCGCACCTGGGTGGTGGATAACAGTGCCGATTGGGACGGCAGCCCCGGCGAACTGGTGGTACTCCCCCGGTCCCGTTCGTCCAAGGACCGCGGCACAAAGTGAAACAGGCCACAAAAGCGGCCCCGATTTCGTTCTTCGGCAAAACTGCTGGTAGAGTTTCATGCTGTTGCTGATGCCAACGACGGAGAAAATCCGCCGCGAAAACAGCAGTGAAGTACGCACCTCTAGCTCAATTGGCAGAGCAATTGACTCTTAATCAATGGGTTCCGGGTTCAAGTCCCGGGGGGTGCACCAGCAAACCCGTCCGGTCAGGTTCGTCGCCTGGCCGGGCGGGTTTTTTGCTGCTCGGCGCAGGGTTGGATGCACCGTAGCCGAGCCACCGCATACTTGGCGCGGCCATCAAATGGGGTTTTCCATGGCAGGAACCCGGTCCCGATATTGCGGATACGCCCAGACAGCAAGTGCGGTTCTTCTGATCGGCGGTGCGGTCGCCTTGTTGTTGGAGGCCGGTGTTGCTGCCGACCAAAACCGACTTGCTGATGGGGTGCCCCTCGCTGTATGGCTGGTCCTGGCCGTAGGGCCGGCAGGGCTGATTATCAGCCTCCCCTCCTGCTTGGGCATAGGCACAATGCACGGAACCGCCCGCAACTGCCCCCGCCGGAAGACCACCCCTAGCCCCCACATGACAGAACTGCGGCCGATCCTGCAGACCTGATTTCGTGGACCCTGCTCCTACGTGGTAATGTTTCATGTCGTTGCGGAGAACGAACCGCGCCTCACGGCGAAGGTCTGCCTTCCGCCAAAGTGCGCACCTCTAGCTCAATTGGCAGAGCAATTGACTCTTAATCAATGGGTTCCGGGTTCAAGTCCCGGGGGGTGCACCACCGAAAGCCCCGTCTGATCAGGCATTACGCCTGTCAGGCGGGGTTTTTATTTTACCTAAGGGAATCTCCGCCCAGCCTGCGCCCCCCCGAAACAGCGACGAAAAGCGGTTACGGATCGTCAACAATATTGGTACCGTTTCCGCCGTGGCAGCGTTGCCACAGCCTCGCGGGGGGAGGCCTCTACGTCAAAGGAGACCTGATGCACCGATCCGGATCCACCCATCACTCGCTTTTCCTCCACCCGCAGCGCCCTCAATCCGACCGTACGAAGCGCCGGCTTAGCGCCTTCCTGTGCTTCCTGACCGTGCTTGCAGTGTCGCTTTTCCCAGTACAGGGAGCCGTGGCCGACCACCGCAGGCCCGCGCCGCCGCCCGCCGTCACGGCGGAAGGGCTCCGGGTCCTGCCGGCGGTCGCGCCCGTTATGTCCTGCGGCGACGTCACCGAACTGGACCTGCACCGTGCGGCCGAAGCCAAAGTAACCATCATCTCCGCCGTCGTCGTCAGCGAAAACACGCCCAACCCCTACTGCGAGGTGCGCGGAACCATCGCGCCGGCCAACACGATAGTGGTCAGGCTGCCGCTCAATGGATGGACCCAGCGGTACCTTCAGACCGGCTGCGGGGGCCTCTGCGGCAACGCCGACATCAATTATGGCCAGGCGGCGGAATGCCCTCTGGTGGAGGACGGCACCATTGCCAGCGCCACCACCGACATGGGACACCAAGGGCAGAATGACGGGTCCTGGGCGGCAGGGAATCCGCAGGCACAGATCGACTTTGCCTACCGCGGCGTACACGTCACGGCCCTGACGGCGAAGGCTCTGATCACGAAGTTCTACGGCCGCTCCCCCGCCTACTCCTATTTCACTGGCTGCTCCGACGGCGGCCGTGAGGCACTGATGGAGGCGCAGCGCTTCCCGGACGACTTCGACGGGATTGCAGCCGGCGCACCGGCGAACAACATGGCGGTGCAGAACACCTACCACCATGCATGGAACGTCCTCGCCAACAAGGATGCCAATGGCAATGACATCCTCCTCGCCGGGAAACTGCCGCTGATCCACGACGCCGTCCTCGCCGCCTGCGATACATTGGACGGCTTAGCGGACGGAGTCCTGGACGACCCGCGGGCCTGTGGCTTCGACCCGGCGTCTCTCATCTGCGCAACCGGACAGGATCCCGCAACCTGCCTGTCCGCAGCCGAGGCCGGCGTGGTCCAAAAGCTGCATGACGGGGCCGTTGACAACAAGGGCCAGCGGCTGGAACCCGAGATTTCACATGAGTGGGGCTCGGAACTGGCTTGGACGCTCTTTGTTCCCGAGGCTCAGGGTGATCCTGTGTCCAGCGAACAATTCGCCCTGTCCTACCTGCGCTACCTGGCAGATCCGAACAACCCTCGGCCGGACTTCGAGCTGACCGATCTCGAATTCACCAAGCAGGCCTTCTGGGAAACAATGCAGTCCTCCAGCTATATGTCCGCCATGGACCCGAACCTCGGAGCATTCAAGACGAGCGGCGGCAAACTGCTGCTGTGGCACGGCTGGAATGACCACCATATTTCTCCGCAGTCCACGTTGGCCTATTACGATGCCGTCCGGCGCACGATGGGCAAACACGCCGTCAACGACTTCACCAAGCTGTTTATGTTCCCCGGCGTCGAACACTGCAGCGGCGGCGAGGGACCGGACAGCTTTGACGTCCTCACCCCCGTGATGGCCTGGGTGGAAAGCGGTCGGGCGCCGGCGTCGATCATCGCCTCGAAAATAGAAACTGCCGACGACGGGACGGAGACGCTTTCCCGCACCAGGCCCGTCTACCCGTATCCAGCCGTGGCCCGCTATGACGGCTCGGGCAGTACCGATGACGCCGCCAACTTCGCTTCCTACACGCCGAAACGGGAGATCGGGCCGGACTACAAGTGGTTGGGGTCCCGGTTGTATTCGTCCGACTACCAGACGTGGTGCCGGGCCGAGGGAACGGAGCTCGTCTGCGAGCAACACCGCGGCCGCCACAACTGGCTTTCCCAGGAAGCCGGCCGGCACTAGCAGCCCCCCTTTCCAGATGGGCAGCTGGCATGGCGGCGGGATGTCCTCCCCGTCCGGCTAGTCCGTCTGGTCCGGCTGGTCCGGCTGGTCTGGCATCGAGGTCACATCGAGGCCGGAGGCGTTTAACCCGGAGACGTTAAACGCAGGAAGGCGCATCAGTTGGATGCGCCTTCCTGCGAAGCCCTGCCGCAATGCGGTCAGGTCAGCGGCTTTCAGCCACCGGCTCCGGGACAATCTCCAACCCGGCTTCGGGCGGAACCGGAAGTCCGGGAACATCCACGGCAACCTGCCAGCGCGGACTGCCCAGCTCCCTGATGACATTCCGAAGCTGGCTCCGGAGCGCCTCGGACATGAGTTCGCCGCCGTCGAGCAGCGTACGTTCGATGTTCTGCGCCTCGTGCAGGGCTTCGGCGCCCTGCGGGGTGATGGTGACCATGTGGCTGCGCTTGTCGAGATCATTGCGCACACGCGTGACGTGGCCGTGGGTCTCCAGGCGTGCCAGGGTTTTACCCATGGTCTGTGCCTGGACGCGCACCAGCTGTGCCAGGCGTGCCTGTGTCATTGGTCCCTGTGTGTCCAAAACGCCCAACGCGATGACGCCCGCATGGGTCAGCCCGATGCTGACCAATCGTTCGTTCCAGGCGTGCTCTACCAGGCGTGCTGCAGTTGACAACAGGCGACCGGTGGGCCAACGCTCCATATCCGGCATAAAATAAAACTCTTCCTCTCGGCTTGGGACTCGCCCGCTAACAGTCAGTTTGCTGATAACGCACCGATCCACAGTCTAGGATAGCCACCCCGCGTGGGAATGTCGCGTTAAGACGTACGCCACGCCAACCCAACATCTAGGAGAGACACATATGCCCCGCCTCAGCCCGGCCGAAACCGCCCCGGATTTCACCTTGACCGCAGCCGACGGGAGCACCGTTTCCCTGGCCGACCTGCGGGGCAGCAGCACCATAGTGTACTTCTACCCGGCAGCGTCCACCCCGGGCTGCACCAAGGAAGCCTGCGACTTCCGTGACAACCTGAACAGCCTCAAGGGTGCCGGCTACACCGTCCTGGGCATCTCCCCCGACCCGGTGGCCAAGCTGGAAAAGTTCGCCGAAGCGGAGAACCTCAACTTCCCGCTGCTCTCCGACGCCGACCACGCAGTGGCCGAAGCCTACGGCGCGTGGGGCGAGAAGAAGAACTACGGCCGCACCTATGAAGGGCTGATCAGGTCCACCGTGGTGGTTGGTCCCGAAGGCAAGGTTGCCCTCGCCCAATACAACGTCAAAGCCACCGGCCATGTTTCCAAGCTCCGGCGTGATCTGGGGCTCGACTGACCTCAGGTACACTGGAGGCTGGTTTCCGCACCGCGCTCCGGCGCGATTGGGAAACCGCGCGCGAGTGGCGAAATTGGCAGACGCGCTGGATTTAGGTTCCAGTGTCTTCGGACGTGTGGGTTCAAGTCCCTCCTCGCGCACAACATTCCACCAAAAGCCCCGGTCTTCGGACCGGGGCTTTTGTGTTTTCCGGATCCGAAGCACCGCTGTTGCCGCGTTGCTGCGTGACCAAATCGTGACCGCGCCGCATGCGTCCAATTTCACGTAACAGAAACACTTCGCCATTAGGCTCTGTCCATACGTTTGTGTCCCAGGACACAAACGGGCCGCTGTGCCGGCCGCAGCACCACTCGCTTAGCGTTCATCCGCCCTAGAGGAGTACCGAAAAATGTTCCCAGCAGACAGAGTCCGGAAAGGCCGCACCGTGAAGAAGCGCGCGTCCGCCCTTACCGCAGGCCTTGCCCTGAGCGCTCTTGTGCTCTCGGGCTGCGCCCAGAGCAACCGTGAAGAGGGCGACGGCGGTGGGTCCGGCGACGTCGACGGCACGTTTGTCTTCGCCGCATCGTCCGACCCCAAATCCCTGGACCCCGCGTTCGCCTCCGACGGCGAGTCCTTCCGCGTGAGCCGCCAGATTTTCGAAGGCCTCGTGGGCGTGGAGCCCGGTACCGCTGACCCGGCTCCCCTGCTGGCAAAGTCCTGGGAAGTTTCCGAAGACGGCATGACCTACACCTTCGCCCTCGAGGAGGGCGTGAAGTTCCACGACGGCACCGATTTCAACGCCGAGGCCGTCTGCGCCAACTTCGACCGCTGGTACAACTTCAGCGGCATCCAGCAGGCCGAAAGCCAGGCCTACTACTACGGCATGCTCTTCAAGGGCTTCTCCGATTCCCCGGAGACCGCCACCTACAAGTCCTGCGAGGCAAGCTCCGACACGGAGGCCGTGATCGCACTGAACAAGCCGTTCGCCGGCTTCGTGGCGGCACTGTCCCTCCCGGCCTTCTCCATGCAGAGCCCCTCCGCCATGGAGGAATTCGGCGCCAACGAGTCCTCCGGCACTGCCGAGGCCCCGGAGCTGACTGCCTACGCCAAGGAACACCCCACCGGCACCGGCCCGTACAAGTTCGATGCCTGGGAAGTTGGCAACCAGATCACCCTGTCCCTGAACGAGGACTATTGGGGTGACGAGGAAGCACAGGTCACGGACATCATCTTCCGTGTGATCGACGATCCGCAGGCACGCCGGCAGGCACTGGAATCCGGCAACATTGACGGATATGACCTGGTTGCCCCGGCCGACACCGAGCAGCTGGCCGCGGCCGGCTTCAAGGTCATCCCCCGCGACCCGTTCACCATCCTGTACCTGGGCATGAACCAGCAGGTCCCGGAGCTGGCCGACGTCAAGGTCCGCCAGGCCATTGCCTACGCCATCGACAAGCAGGCGCTGGTGTCCCAGACCCTGCCCGAAGGCACGAAGGTTGCCACCCAGTTCATCCCCGAAGTGGTGAACGGCTACAACGACGAGGTCACCGAGTACGCCTACGACCCGGAGAAGGCAAAGTCCCTCCTGGCCGAAGCCGGCTACCCGGACGGGTTCACCATCGACTTCAACTACCCGACCGGCGTCTCCCGCCCGTACATGCCGACGCCGGAGCAGGTCTTCACCAACCTGCAGGCCCAGCTGTCCGAGGTAGGCATCACGGTCAACCCGCAGCCGAACAAGTGGTCCCCGGACTACCTGGACCGCGTGCAGGCAGGCTCCGACCACGGCCTGCACCTGCTGGGCTGGACCGGCGACTACAACGACACCGACAACTTCGTGGGTGTCTTCTTCGGCCAGGAAAAGCCGGAGTTCGGCTTCAACAACCCGGAGATCTTCGCGGCGCTGGAAGAAGCACGCCAGGTCTCCAAGCTCGACGAGCAGACCCCGCTCTACGAGCAGATCAATGAAGAGATCGCCCAGTTTGTGCCGGCAGTCCCGCTGGCCCACCCGGCGCCGTCGCTCGCGTTCTCCGAGCGGGTGGAGTCCTACCCCGCCAGCCCGGTGAATGACGAAGTCTTCAACCAGATCAAGCTCACCAAGTAACGCAGCGAAGGCCGGGGACCCCAGCGGTCCCCGGCCTTTACGCGTGATCCAGTCTTTTTCCCCACCAGATCCTCCAGCTTCCACGGCTGGGAAAGGACGCTCGTGCTACGAGTCATCGGCAAACGCCTGCTTATGCTGATCCCCACCCTCATAGGCCTGTCCATCCTGCTCTTCCTGTGGGTACGCAACCTCCCCGGAGGCCCGGCCACCGCCCTGCTCGGAGACAAGGCCTCCCCGGAAGCCATTGCCAACATCAATAAGGCCTACGGATTCGACCGTCCGCTCATTGAGCAGTACTTCACCTACGTCGGGAAGCTCCTGCAGGGTGATTTCGGCACCTCCATCGTCACCGGCCGTCCCGTCCTGGAAGAATTCGCCACGCGCTTCCCTGCCACCGTGGAACTGGCAGTCGTGGCACTGATCTTCGCCATCGGCATCGGTATCCCGCTCGGTTATCTGGCTGCCCGGCACTACGGGCGTTTCTGGGACCACTCCTCCGTGGTCCTCTCGCTGATCGGCATCACGGTTCCCGTCTTCTTCCTGGCCTTCATCCTCAAATGGGTGCTGGCCATCCAGCTCGGCTGGTTCCCCGCCGACGGACGGCAGGACCCGCGGATCAATGCCACCCACGTGACGGACTTCTACGTGCTGGACGGACTGCTCACCAGGGAATGGGACGCCTCCTGGGACGCCATCATGCACCTGGTGCTGCCGGCCATTGCGCTGGGCACCATCCCGCTGGCGATCATCGTGCGCATTACCCGCGCATCCGTCCTGGAGGTACAGGGCGCCGACTACGTCCGGACCGCACGCGCGAAGGGCCTGATGGAAAAGACCATCCGCGGCCGCTTCGTCCTGCGCAACGCCATGCTCCCGGTCACCACCACCATCGGCCTGCAGACCGGCCTGCTGATCTCGGGAGCGGTGCTGACGGAGACCGTCTTCGCGTTCAGCGGGATCGGCAAATTCCTGCGGGACGCCATTTTTGCCCTCGACTACCCCGTGCTGCAGGGTTTCATCGTCTTCATTGCCGTGGCGTATTCATTGATCAACCTGCTGGTTGATGTGTCCTACGGCTTCATCGATCCAAGGGTGCGTGTCCAGTGAGTACAACTCTGCCCCCCGCCACCGGCGGGTCCGTCCTTCCCGAAGGTGCGCCCACCGCCAAGCCGGCCACCGGAAGCGGCATGTGGAAGGACGCCTTCCGCCGCCTGCGCCGCAACCCGGCCGCCGTTGCCGGCGCCGTGATTGTGGGCCTCTTTATCCTGGTTGCGCTCCTCGCGCCGCTGCTGGCTCCGTACGGCGGAAACGACCTTCCGGGCCGCACGAACATCACCCCCACCAGCATCCCGGGACCGGGCGCGATCGACGGGTATCCGCTTGGCCTCGACCGCTTCGGCGGAGACGTCCTGTCCAAGCTCATCTGGGGTGCCCGTGCCTCACTGATCATCGGTGTGGTGTCCACCGCCCTCGGCCTGCTGGGCGGAATGCTGCTCGGTGTCCTTGCCGGCGGGCTGGGCGGCTGGGTGGACAGCGTCATCATGCGTTTCGTCGACATCCTGCTGTCGGTTCCGAACCTGCTGCTGGCGGTGAGCATCGCCGCCATGATGGGTCAAAGCTCGCTCGCCATCATGATCGCCATCGGCGTGTCCCAGGTGCCGATCTTCGCCCGGCTGCTGCGCTCCTCAATGATTTCCCAGCGCAGCGCCGACTACATCCTCTCGGCCCAGACCCTGGGGCTGAGCCGGCGCACCATCACCATGAGCCACCTGCTGCCCAACAGCACCGGGCCCCTGATTGTCCAGGCCACCCTGACGCTGGCAACGGCGGTCATCGACGCCGCAGCCCTGTCCTTCCTCGGGCTCGGCGGCGGGCTGCCGCAGACGGCCGAATGGGGCCGGATGCTCACCTACGCGCAGTCCGAACTGGGTGTGGCTCCGCAGCTGGCGTTCCTGCCGGGTATTTGCATTGCCATCACCGCCCTGGGCTTCACCCTGCTGGGCGAGTCCCTCCGCGAAGCGCTGGATCCGAAAACGCGCCGGAAGTAGCTTTCCACGGCTCCTTACGGCTCGTTGAAAGGGAAAGGCCCCGCCCGCTGGGTGGGGCCTTTCCCTTATATAAGGGCTAGCTGTCCCTGTAGTCCAGGGATGCCAGGTATTCGGCGTTGCCCCTGATGGCCGGCTTGTAGCGGTCCAGGTCCGCGGAGGAAACGTTGTCCGCCAGCAGGAGCAGCAGGCTCCCCAGCGCGCTGCCGGCCCGCCCTGCGGCATGCAGTGTCAGTGCTTCGAAGACACCCAGGGAAACAGCGTCCGGAAACTCGGCCCGGGCCCGGGCAAACACCGCCAGGGATTCCTCCGTGCGGCCGAGGTTGCGCAGGGTGCTGCCGTACTGCAGCCAGCACCGCCGCAGCACGTCACCGTCCAGCCCGGCCGCCAGGGCGCGTTCGTACAGCCCGGCAGCCGTGCCCTCCTCCCCCGCGGTGTCATAGGCCCCGGCAAGCTCATAGAGGACCCGGGCGTTGCCGGGATGGCGGCGTTCGACGTCGTGCAGCGCGGCGATGGTGGGGGCCATGTGGTTGCGGTTGCGGGCAGACAGCAGGGCATCCAGCTCCGCTTCCAGTTCAACCCCAAGCCCCCGGGCCATGGCTAGGAGGCCAGCTCGCCGTCGTGTTCCAGGTCTGCACCGATGTTCAGCTCGTTGCCCGGGATGGAGGCCAGGAGCTTCCGTGTGTACGGGTGGCGCGGGTTGGAGAAGACCTCTTCGGAGGTGGCGGCCTCCACCAGTTCGCCGTCCTTCATCACGCAGACATAGTCCGAAATCAGCCGGACGACGGCCAGGTCATGGGAAATAAAGAGGTAGCTGAGGCCGAACTCGCGCTGCAGGTCCCCCAGCAGCTGCAGGATCTGGGCCTGGACCAGGACGTCGAGGGCCGAGACCGGCTCGTCGCAGACAATCAACTCCGGCTTGAGCGCGAGGGCGCGGGCGATCGCGACACGCTGGCGCTGGCCGCCGGAAAGTTCGGCCGGGTAGCGGTGCAGCATCTCATGCGGCAGTGCGACCTGGTCCATCAGCTCCCGGACCCGCCGGTGCCGCTCGGCCCGGTCACCGCGCTTGTAGGTCTTCAACGGCTCCTCAAGGATCCGCTCAATGGTGTACATGGGGTCCAGGGAGGAATACGGATCCTGGAAGATCGGCTGCACCCGCTGCCGGAAGTCGCGCAGTTGGACCTTGTTCAGGGTGGCGACGTCCATCCCGTCGAAGGTCATGGTCCCCGACGTGGGCTCAATGAGCTTAAGCAGCATCCGGGCGGTGGTGGTCTTTCCGGAACCGGACTCCCCCACGATGGCCACCGTGCGGCCGCGCGGAATGTCCAGCGTGACATTCCTGGCCGCGTAAAAATCATCCGAACGGCCGCGGATCTTGAAGACCTTCGTGAGGTCGCGGAACTCCACGATGTTGTCCGGGGCGCTGCTGTCAGGAGCTTCGCCGTTCCCGGTGGCGGTGCGGCCTTCGGTGGCGGTGCTGCTTTGCTTGGCGGCGTTGCCGGGGGTCCGGTCGTCGACGGGCTCCGCGCTGCCTGCGGCAGGGCCGGCAGCGGACGCACCGGCGAAGGCACCGGGGCTCAGCCGCACGGCGGCAACGCTGGGAGCTGCCCGCACCAGCGACTGGGTGTAGGGGTGCTGCGGGTCCTCAAGCAGCCGGCGTGCCGGCCCGGTCTCCACCACTTCGCCGCGGTGCATCACCACGAGCTGCGAGGCCCGTTCGGCGGCAAGGCCGAGGTCATGGGTAATCAGCAGGACGGAAGTGCCCAGTTCCTCTGTCATCAGGTCGATCTGGTCCAGGATGGTCCGCTGCACCGTGACATCCAGGGCGCTGGTGGGTTCGTCGGCAATAAGCAGCCGCGGCCGGCAGGCCAGTCCGATGGCGATCAGTGCCCGCTGGCGCATGCCGCCGGAGAATTCATGGGGATACTGCTTGGCGCGTTCCTCGGCATTGGGCAGGCCGGCGGCGGTCAGAACCTCCACGACCTTGCGGTCCACGTCCTTGGAAGTTGCCATGCCGTGCACCAGCAGCGTTTCGGCTACCTGGGTGCCGATCTTCGTCACCGGGTTGAGATTGGACATCGGGTCCTGGGGTACCAGCCCGATGGACCGCCCCCGGATGGCACGCATTTTCGACTCGGGGAGCCCCACCAGTTCCTGCCCGTCAAAACGGATGCTGCCCGAAGCCACGGTGCCGTTGCCGGGCAGCAATCCGATCACGGCCATTGCGGTGGTGGATTTGCCGGACCCGGACTCGCCGACGATGGCCAGCGTTTCCCCCGCCGGAAGGGAGAATCCGGCATTGCGGACGGCGGAGACCTGTCCGTCCATGGTGCGGAAATTAACCGCGAGGTTGCTCACCTCGAGCAGGGGCGCATCAGTGCTCAAATCAGTCATTTCCCCATCCTGCCCCACAGGAGCCCCATGTGACGCGTGTCTCTACCGCTCTTTACCTGTTTTTAATCATTTAGAATGGGAAATCATCAAAACAGAGGGATGGAGCGTCCCGGAGGAGTATCACCGTGACGAAATCCGGCAGGGCAGCATCCGGGACCGCCAGGCGCGGTAAAGCAAGTTCGGACCCCACCGGGCAGACGCTCCTCACCCGCCGGTCCATGCTCCAGGCCGGGGCCGCTGCCGCCGCTTTTATGCTGGCCGGCTGCACGGCCGAGGCAGCGGACGACAAGTCCACCGCTACCCCCTCCACCGCCGCCCCACAGGGTCCTGCCGAGCGGTTCACGTTTGCAACGGCCGCACATCCGGTCACCCTTGATCCGGCACTGGCATCGGACACGGAGTCCTACCGGGTCACGCGGCAGGTCCTCGAAGGGCTGGTAGGCATTGACGCCCTCACCTCGGCCCCCACGCCGTTGCTGGCCAAAAGCTGGACCCAGTCCGAGGACCGCAGGGTCTATACCTTTGACCTGCGCAGCGATGTGACCTTCCACGACGGCGAGCCGTTCAACGCCGAGGCCGTCCGGGTGAACTTCGACCGCTGGTACAACCTGCCCGAATCGGTCCGCAGCGACTCGCTGATGTACAAGTCCGTATTCCGGGGCTATTCCGACACCCCCGCCACGGCCATTTACAAACGCTGCGTAGTGGAGGACGAATACCGGATCCGGGTTGAGCTGACCGAACCCCTGGACAGCTTTATTGCCGCACTGGCAGCCCCGGCTTTCGCCATATCCTCACCGAAGGCGCTGGCGGACGCCACCGCGGACGCGCTCACCCAGGAGCGCTACGGGCGCAAGGTATCCGCCTACGGTGTGCACCCCGTGGGCACCGGCCCCTTCTCCTTTGTCCGCTGGGATGAAGACATTGTCGAACTGGCGGCACATCCGGGTTACTGGGACGAGGCAGGGCAGATCGGCACTGTCCTGTTCAGGACGGTGAACAGTCCCGAAGGCCGGCTGCGGGCCCTGAAAAAGGGTGAAGTGGACGGCTACGACCTGGTGACGGTGAACGACGTCGGCGACCTCGCCCGCAACGGTCTGCAGATCCAGCAGCGGGACCCGTACTCGGTCCTCTACTTGGGCATCAACCAGAACTTCCCGGGCCTGGACAACGTGCTGATGCGGCGCGCGGTAGCCCATGCGGTCGACAAGCCGGCCGTCCTGGACGGATTGTTCCTCAACGGCACCAAACCGGCCAACCAGTTCCTGCCGCAAAAACTCGGGCTCACGTCCGACTCCGTCACCGGCTACGGGTACGAGCCGGAAAAGGCCAAGGAACTGCTCATCGAAGCCGGATACGACGGCCGGGAACTGCCGTTCTACTACCCGCGCCGGGTGACCCGCAGCTACCTGCCCACCCCTGAAAAGGTGTACGCCCGGCTCAGCCGCCAGCTCACGGCGGCCGGATTCAACATCCGTCCCGTCCCGGTTGACTGGTCCGAGGGATACCTGGAGAAGGTACAGGGCAAGGAAGACCGCGCATTCCACCTGCTGGGGCTGGCGGGCAGCTACGAGGCGGGCGATAACTTTGTCGGCTCCCTCTTCGGCCGCTACACGGAGGAATTCTCCTTCAACGACCCCGAAGTCTTCACCGGAATCGAAAAAGCCCGCACCCTGCCGGAAGGCCAGGAACAGGCTGACGCCTACCGTGCCGTCACGGACCGGATTGCCGAGCGCGTACCGGCGGTTCCGCTCGCGTTCCCCATCTCGGCACTGGCTCTCTCCCCGCGTGTGGCGTCCTACCCCACCAGCCCCGTGCTGCACGAGGTCTTCAACCGGATCAGCCTGGCGAACCGCTGATCCGGCCCCGCTTCGGGAAACCGGTTACCTGCCGCCCTGCCTAAACCCGTATATGTACGGCGATAATTTTAGGAAGCCACCTGCTCGGGGATACGCTTCTATGGCTAGCGCCCACGCGACTGGAGAAGATGTTGACTGCTAATAGCCCGGCGGATAATTCCGCAACGAATACTGATGTACTGCTGATCGGCGGAGGCATCATGAGCGCAACCTTGGGGGCGTTCCTGAAGCAGCTGGCACCGGATTGGGACATTTCCCTCTTTGAGCGCCTCGACCGCGCGGGACTGGAGAGTTCCGATCCCTGGAACAACGCAGGCACCGGACACGCCGCACTCTGCGAACTGAACTACAGCCCGGCAGCAGCCGACGGCTCGGTTGACCCTGCCAAGGCGGTGGGCATCAACGAGCAGTTCCAGGTTTCCCGGCAGTTCTGGGCGCACATGGTCTCCGCAGGCCACATCTCCGGCAGCTTCATCAATCCCCTGCCGCACATGAGCTTTGTCTGGGGCGACGCGCACTCCGAATACCTGCGCCGCCGCTACGAATCCCTGAGCGCACAGCCGCTGTTCAAGACCATGGAGTTCTCCGAGGACCCGGCGAAGATCGCCGAGTGGGCCCCGCTCATCATGGAAGGCCGCGACGCCGGCCAGCGCGTTGCCGCTTCACGCGTCGAAGGCGGCACCGACGTCGACTTCGGTGCCCTGACCCGCGAGCTGACCAACTACCTGGGTGCCAACGGCGTGCACCTGAACTTCGGCCACGAGGTCGGCAACGTCACCCGTTCCTCCTCCGGCGGCTGGGACGTGAAGGTCAAGGACCGGGCGACCGGCAGCACCCGCACGGTCAGCGCCAAGTTCGTCTTCATCGGCGGCGGCGGCGGCGCCCTGCACCTGCTGCAGGCTTCCGGCATCCCCGAGGGCAAGGGCTTCGGCGGTTTCCCCGTCTCCGGCCAGTTCCTGCGCAGCACGGACGAATCCATCATCTCCCGGCACAACGCCAAGGTGTACGGCCAGGCCTCGGTAGGCGCCCCGCCCATGTCCGTGCCGCACCTGGACACCCGCTTCGTGAACGGCAAGCGTTCCCTGCTGTTCGGTCCGTACGGCGGCTTCTCCCCGAAGTTCCTGAAGACCGGCTCCTTCCTGGACCTGCCGCTCTCTGTCCGCCCCTCCAACCTGGTACCCATGCTGGCGGTGGCCAAGGACAACATGAGCCTGGTCAAGTACCTGGTCACCGAGGTCCTGAAGACCCGCGAAGGCAAGACTGCAGCGCTGCAGGAATTCATGCCGCTGGCACAGACCGAGGGATGGGACCTGATCACCGCGGGCCAGCGCGTCCAGGTGATCAAGAAGGACCCGAAGAAGGGCGGCGTGCTGCAGTTCGGCACCGAACTGATCACAGCCGCCGACGGTTCCATCGGCGCCCTGCTCGGCGCTTCGCCGGGCGCGTCCACGGCCACCCCGATCATGATCAACCTGCTCAAGCGGGCGTTCCCCCGCCAGTTTGACGGGTGGGAGCCCAAGATCAAGGAAATGATCCCCGGCTACGGCGTCAAGCTCAACGAAAACGAGCGGCTGGCCGAAGAGATCGAAGCCGACACCAACAAGGTCCTGGGCCTGTCCTAGTACCCACCTCCCGCGGCGCGTGCCCGGCCTGACGGCCGGCCGCGCCGCGGCTTGTTTTATCCACTCCTCCAGTTCGCCCTTCCGAAGGCAGGATCATGGACCGTTTGGCCAAGCTGTCCCTCTCCAACCGGGCGCTCATCGCCCTGATCACGGTGTTTATTGCCGTCTTCGGGGTGATCTCCATGAGCTCCCTGAAGCAGGAGCTGATCCCGTCCCTGGAGTTCCCCCAGATCAGCGTGATTACCGCCCTTCCCGGCGCGTCCCCGGATGTGGTGGATGCACAGGTCAGCGAACCGCTCGAGGGCGCGCTCACCGCAGTCGAGGGCCTGGAATCCTCCTCCGCAACCTCTCGGTCCGGGATCTCGACGATCGCCCTGACCTTTGCCTACGGCACGGACCTGGACCGCGCCCGGGGCCAGGTGGACCGGGCCATCTCCAATGCCCGGCAACTGCTGCCCGAAGATGCGAACCCGCAGTCGCTGGCCGGCAGCATCAGCGATTTCCCGATCGTGTACCTGGCCGTCTCCTCGGATAAGCCGCTGGCCGAACTGAACGCGGACCTGCAGCGCCTGACCGTGCCCCGCCTGCAGAAAATCGAGGGGGTCCGCACGGCCGAGGTCACCGGCGGCTCCACCAGGCATGTGGCTATCCTGCCCGATGAAGCCGCCCTTGCCGCGCTGGGCGTGACCCCGTCCGGGATTGTCGACGCACTGGAGAACAGCGGTGCCCTGCTGCCCGCCGGCACCGTGCAGGAGGAGGGCCGAACCCTCTCGATCCAGGTCGGCGCGCCGCTGGACAGCCTGGAAAAGATCTCCGCCCTGCCGGTGGCCTCCGAGCAGGAACAGCCCGGCGGGACACCGGTAACCATCGGCGATGTGGCGTCCGTCGATATCACCGAGGATGACGCCGGTTCGATTACCCGCACCAACGGCCAGCCCACCCTGGCCGTGTCCATCACCAAGACCCCGGCCGGCGACACGGTGGGAATCTCCCACGAGGTCACCGACCTGCTGCCCGCCCTCCAGGACGAGCTGGGCGGCGGGGCGAAGTTCACGGTCATCTTCGACCAGGCGCCCTTCATCGAAAAGTCCATCTCCGACCTCACCACGGAAGGCCTGCTGGGCCTGGGCTTCGCCGTCCTGGTGATCCTGGTCTTCCTGCTGTCGATCCGTTCCACGCTGGTCACGGCGGTTTCCATTCCGCTGTCGCTGCTGGTGACCTTCATCGGCCTGCTGGCTTTCGGCTACTCACTGAACATCCTCACCCTGGGTGCACTCACCATTGCCATCGGCCGCGTGGTGGACGATTCCATCGTGGTGATCGAGAACATCAAGCGGCACCTGGGCTACGGCGAGGACAAACGCACCGCCATCCTCACCGCGGTCCGTGAAGTGGCCGGTGCGGTGACCGCGTCCACCCTGACCACCGTGGCCGTGTTTGCCCCGATTGCGTTTGTGGGCGGCCTGGCCGGGGAGCTGTTCCGCCCCTTCGCCGTGACCACCTCGCTGGCGCTGCTGGCCTCGCTCCTGGTGTCGCTGACCATTGTGCCGGTGCTGGCCTACTGGTTCCTGAAGTCCTCTCCCCCGGTGGCTGATCCGGAAGCCTTCCGCGCCGAAGCGGAGGAACGCGAAGCCCGCACGCTGTTGCAGCGCGGCTACCTGCCGATCCTGCGCACCACCCAGAAGCACCCGGTGTACACCGTGGCCGCCGGGCTGGTCATCCTGGTGGCAACAGCGGCCATGACACCCCTGCTGCCCACCAACCTCCTGGGCGATACCGGCCAGAACACCTTCAGTGTCCGCCAGGAACTGCCGGCCGGCACCTCGCTGGAACGTACGTCCGAAGCGGCCGAACAGGTTGAGCAGGTCCTCGGGGACACCGAGGGCGTGAAGGATATCCAGGTCACCATGGGCACCTCCACCTCGGGGCTGGGCGCCTTCACCGCGGGCGGGGCCTCCGTAGCCAACTTCACCGTGATCACAGAGGAAGGCGTGGACCAGGTGGCCCTGCGGGACACCGTCCGTGCCGCCCTCGAGGATGTGGACGACGCCGGTACGGTCACCCTGGGCAGCACCGGCGGCGGCTTCGGCACCTCCAACACGGTGGACATCGCCCTCTCCGCCGGAGACCCGGCCGATCTCCAGCCGGCCAGCGACACCCTGGTGGCCGCCATGTCCGACCTCCCCGGCGTCGCCGAGGCCAGCAGCAACCTCTCCTCCTCGCAGCCGGTGGTGCAGGTGACCATCGACCGCGGCAAGGCCGTGGCCGCGGGCCTGAACGAGCAGCAGATCGCAGGCCTGGTGGCCTCCACCATCAGCCCCCTGCCTGCCGGCACCGTCCGGCTTGGCACCGATGACCTTCCGGTGCTCATCGGCGAAGGCACTCCCATCACTTCCCTGGAGCAGCTCAACAGCATCTTCGTGCCCACCGGTACAGGTCCCGTGCCCCTGAGCTCGCTGGCCACGGTGGAAGAAGTGGAGGTGCCGACGTCGGTATCCTCCTCCGGCGGGGAACGCACCGCCGTCGTCTCCGTCTCCCCCGAGGGCGACAATCTGGGCGCCACCATCACCGAAGTGCAGGCCCGGCTCGCGGAAACGGACCTGCCGGCCAGTGTCACCGCGGAACTCAGCGGTGCGGCCACGCAGCAGAACGAGTCCTTCACGCAGCTGGGCCTGGCCCTGCTGGCGGCCATCGCCATTGTCTACGTGATCATGGTGGCTACCTTCAAGTCCCTGCTGCAGCCGCTGATCCTGCTGGTCAGCGTCCCGTTTGCCGCCACCGGCGCCATCCTGCTGCTGCTGGTCAGCGGCGTCCCCCTGGGCCTTCCCTCGCTGGTGGGCATGCTGATGCTGGTGGGCATTGTGGTGACCAACGCCATTGTGCTGATGGACCTGATCAACCAGTACCGCCGGCCGCAGGGCAACCGGCCGGGCATGAGCGTGGAGGACGCGATCTTCCGCGGCGCGCGCCAGCGCCTGCGGCCCATCCTGATGACGGCCCTGGCCACGGTGTTTGCCCTGACCCCGATGGCGCTCGGCGTCACCGGCGAAGGCGGGTTCATTTCCCGGCCGCTGGCCGTGGTGGTGATCGGCGGCCTCATCTCCTCCACAGCGCTGACCCTGATCCTGGTCCCGGTGCTGTACCGGCTGGTCGAGGGCTCCCGGGAGAAGCGTGCCCGCAGGAAGGAAACGGCAGCAGCAGCGCCCTGATGCGCCGGGAATGATGCGGCCCGGGTAACCGTTGAAGGAAAGTGTATGCATATGCATATACTTTTCAGGAGACATCCCGACTTCCGGAGGCCAGCATGCAGATCGGCGTATTCAGCGTCAGCGACATCACCCGCGATCCCGTGACGGGACGGATCCCCACCGAGGGTGAACGCATCAAGGCGGCGGTGGCGATTGCCCGCAAGGTCGAAGAGATCGGCATGGATGTCTATGCCACCGGCGAGCACCACAACCCGCCGTTCTATGCCAGCTCCCCCACCACCCTGCTGGGCTACATTGCGGCACAGACCGAACGCATCATCCTCTCCACCACCACCACGCTGATCACCACCAATGACCCGGTGAAGATCGCCGAGGACTTCGCCATGCTCCAGCACGTGGCGGACGGCCGCGTGGACCTGGTGCTGGGCCGCGGCAACACCGCCCCGGTCTACCCGTGGTTCGGCAAGGATCCGCAGGACTCGGTGGAGCTGACCGTAGAGAACTACAACCTGCTGCGCCAGCTCTGGGACAAGGACGTGGTGAACTGGCAGGGCAAGTTCCGCACGCCGCTGCACAACTTCACGGCCACTCCGCGCCCGCTCGACGGCGTCGCACCCTTTGTCTGGCACGGATCCATCCGCACGCCGCAGGTGGCCGAGATTGCCGCGTACTTCGGCGACGGTTTCTTCGCCAACAACATCTTCTGGCCGAAGGAGCACTACATGCAGCTGATCGGGCTCTACCGTGAGCGGTATGAGCACTACGGCCACGGCCGCGCCGATCAGGCAATCGTGGGATTGGGCGGCCAGTTCTTTATGCGGAAGAACTCCCAGGACGCCGTCAACGAGTTCCGCCCCTACTTCGACAACGCCCCGGTCTACGGCCACGGCCCCTCCATGGAGGATTTCACCGCGCAGACCCCGCTGACCGTGGGCAGCCCGCAGGAGGTGCTGGAAAAGACGCTGAGCTTCCAGGAGTACTTCGGCGATTACCAGCGCCAGCTGTTCCTCATCGACCACGCCGGCCTGCCGCTGAAGACCGTCCTGGAGCAGCTGGACCTCTTCGGCGAGTATGTCCTTCCCGAACTGCGGAAGGAATTTGATGCCCGCCGCCCGGCGGATGTTCCGGATGGCCCCACGCACGCCGCACGGGTTGCCGCCCGGGAGGCCGGCGGCGCCGTCGCGCACGGCACCGCAGCTGCCGCCGGCGTTCAGTAGGCTGGATGCATGCACTCCTCCAACGACGCCACCGCGAAACAGGCAGCCGAAGCGTGGGAATCGCTTTTCCGCGTACAGGTGGGGGTGATGCGCCGGCTCCAGCGCGACCCGGAGTTCAAGGAACTCACCATGCGCGAGTACGACGTCCTGTTCAACCTCACCCGCTGCCCCGGCGGCTGGATCCGGCTGAACGAGCTCAATGAGCACCTGCTGATCAGCCAGCCCAGCCTGAGCCGGATGGTGGACCGGCTCGAGGCCCGGGGGCTGGTGCAGCGCCGCCCGGCCGAACAGGACCAGCGCGGCGTCGAACTCTCGCTCACGGACGAGGGCCGGGCCGTGCAGCGGCGCCTGGGCCGGATCCACGTGCGCGGCATCCATGACCTGCTCGGCCCCGCCCTGGACAGCGCGGAACTGGCCCGGCTGAAGGAGCTCACGGACAAGGTCCTGGCCAGCCTGGGCGACTAGCCGGAGCCGCTTTTAGCGGCTCCGGCCCGAATCAGGCGGCGGTTTCCGCCAGCGGCGGATCCGCAAAGGCGAGCCGGGGCACCAGCATCAGCAGGGCCGCAGCCACAAAGGCCGTGGCCGAACACACCGTCCACACCGTCAGGTAGCCTTCCAGCGGCGCGGCCGTGGTGGCGGCCGCGGCCGGCGTGAGCGCATCAGCGGCCGCGCTGGCCAGGGCAATGCCGAACACCGCCGATGCGAAGGAACCGCCGATGGTCTTGGTGGTGTTCGTCAGGCCGGTGGCCATACCGGTCCGGTTCAGGGGTGCTGCCGCCGCAGCAGCCGAAGGCAGCGCCGCGACCAGTGCCCCGGAGCCCAGCCCTGCCACCACCATGTTCGTCAGTGTCTGCGGCAGGGTGTCATGGAACGGGAGGAACAGGGCGTATCCGGCACCGACCAGCAGCGCCGCCCCCACCAGCGTATTCCGCGGGGTGGTGCGCCGGGCCGCCGCCGGGAACAGCAGGGCCCCGGCCAGCAGCGCCAGGACATAGCTGCCGATGATGATGGAGACCTGGGACGCTTCCAGCCCCAGGCCGTAGCCGTGCTGCCCCGGATCGGTGCGGGCAAAGGTGGACATGGGCGCCTGGGCACCCAGCACCGAAATGCCGAAGAGGCCTGCCGTGAGCTGCACGGGCCACATGGAGGGACTGCGCAGCATCGCGAAGTCCACCAGCGGGTCCTTGCGGCCCAGCTCATACCTGACAAAGGGAATGAATGCGGCCGCGCCGGCCGCCAGGACGGCCCAGGCCCACCAGGTTCCCGGGCCGTTGATCCGCAGGAAGGTCAGCCCCGAAGTGAGCGTCAGCAGCCCGATGGCCAGCAGCACAAATCCGGTCCGGTCCACGGTCCCGCCGTCCAGCGCAGTGGATTCGGGCACGCCGAACTGCACGGCGAAGATGCACAGGGTCACGGCAACTGCCGGGATGGACAGGGTCAGCCACAGTTCCAACTGTTCCACCAGCACCCCGCCCAGCAGGGCGCCGCCGATAACGCCGAACTCCAGGGCAGCTACGAGGATGCCGGCTGCCTTCCGGGTCAGGACGGCGCGGTCCGGGGCCTGCCGCAGCCGGCTGAAGATCAGCGCGATCTCCATCGGCAGCCAGACCACATAGAAGCCCTGGAGCGACCAGGCGGCCAGGAAGGTCCAGAAGTCCGGCGCAAACGCCACACCCCAGGATGCAGCGGCCGTCAGCACCGTGGAGACCAGCAGGATGCGCTTGTGGCCGTAAATGTCCCCCAATTTGGCCAGGATGGGCACGGCCAGTGCGCTGAGCATCAGCTGTGCCGATTCGAACCAGTTGACGTCGCCGTCGTCGATCCCCAGGTGCCGCGCAATGTCGGTGAGCATAGGGGTGTAGTAACCCTGCAGGATGCCGCTGGTCAGTTCCACCAGCACCAGGAACCCCACCACGGGGCCGATCATCCGCAGTCCGGCCGCGGGTAGGGAGCCCATCACAACGCTCCCATGAGGCGGCGGTAGAACAGGATGCCTTCGCCGAAGGTTTCAATGCCGATCTTTTCGTTGTCGGCGTGGATGGACGCGCGGTCGGCAGCGCTCATCCGGAACGGTGCAAAGCGGTAGACGGCCGGGCAGATCCCGGTGAAGCGCCGCGCGTCGGTACCGCCGAGCATGATGTAGGGCACCGGGACCGCGTCCGGGAAAGTCTCACGGATGGTGCCTTCCAGCAACGCGAACTGGGCGTTGTCCGTGGCCGAGACCGGCGAGGGTTCGTTGCCTTCCACCACCCGCAGGGACACCTTGGGATCGCCGATGATCCGGCGCAGGCGGGCCAGCGTGGAGTCCACGCTCTCGCCCACGGCCACCCTGATGTTGGCGTTGGCTGTGGCCCTGGTGGCCAGCACGTTGGAGCCCTTGCTGCCACGCAGCTGGGTGACGGCCACGGTGGTGCGGGTCATGGCGTTGGGCTCGCCGCCCAGCAGCCCGAACACCCGGGTCAGCAGTCCGCGCAGGCGGTGCACGTTGCCCAGGACCAGCCGCGGCAGCAAGGGGGCGGAACCGGACAGGCGCTGGATCATTTCCACCGTGACGTCGGGCAGGGAGGCCGGGAAGGGCCGGCGGTCCAGCCGCACGATGGCGCGGGCCAGGCGGGCAGTTGCACCCATGCGGTTGGGCGTCGAGGCGTGCCCACCCGAATCCCCGGTGGCCAGTTCGACGTCGAGGATCCCTTTCTCCGCCACCCCAACGACGGCGAGCGGTGCGGGAACAAACGGGAAGGCACCCGATGCCACGGCACCGCCTTCGTCCAGCACGAGCCACGGCCGGACTCCGCGCGCGGCCAGCAGTTCCGCGGCCGCGGCGGCGGTGTCGCCGGCGGTCTCCTCGTTGTTGCCGAAGGAAAACCAGAGATCCTGCTGCGGGGCGAAGCCCTCGGCCAACAACTGCTCGGCGGCTTCCAGGACTGCGGCGAGGGCGCCCTTGTCGTCCAGGGCACCCCGGCCGCAGATTTCCATGGCCGTGACTGTGCCGGCAAAGGGCGGATGGTCCCACTTGTCCGGGTCCTCCACCGGGACCACGTCATAGTGCGCCATCAGCACGCTCGGTCCGCGCCCGCCCGATTCGGCCGCCGTTCCGGGCCAGCGGTACAGCAGCCCCAGGCCGTTGACACGCTCCACCTCCAGGCTGCGGTGCACACGGGGGAAGAGCTCGGCCAGTGCCGCGATGAAGGCTTCGAACTGGTCCGTCTCCACCTCTTCGGGCACACGGGAGGAGACGGTGCGGCAGGTCAGGAGCCGGGCAAGTTTCGGGGCGGCCGCACGGCCCGTCTGCAGAGCCGTTGCACCGGCTGCCCGGGAAGGGGTTTCGCTAAGCATGGGCCGAGTGTAGCCGGGATGTGACCACCCTCACGGCGCCGTCCGGAATGTTAAGTTACCGACAGGTAACCACGGACCGCCGCTACGGCCTCCACCACCGCGGAGGCGGCTAGGGCAACCTGGGCCTGGGTGAGCGTCGGGGTGAAAGTGAAGCGCACGGCCGTCCGTGCCGTGTCCCCGTCGATACCCATCGCCGTCAGCACGGCGGAGGCCTCCTCGGACCCGGCGGCGCAGGCGGAACCGGAGGAGCAGAGGATCCCGCGCCGCTCCAACTCCAGCAGCACCGTCTCACCGCCGGTACCGGGAAAACAGAACGAGGCGTGTGCCGGCAGCCTCCGGTCCGGATGGCCCGTCAGGAGGGCGCCGGGCACGGAGGCCAGGACCCGGGATATCAGGTAGTCACGCAGTCCTTCGGCGTGCTGCACGGCTGTTTCACGCTCGGCCGCGGCCAGTGACAGGGCGGTTGCCGCAGCTACCGCACCGGCCACGTTTTCGGTCCCCGAACGCTTTCCGCGTTCCTGGCCGCCGCCGTGCAGCAGCGGTTCAAGCGGAAGTGCGCCCCGGACGTAGAGCAGCCCGCATCCCTTGGGTGCACCCAGCTTGTGGCCGGAAATGCTCATGGCATCCACGCCCAGCTCCCGCACGTCAAGGGGCAGCCACCCGGCGGCCTGCACGGCATCGGTATGGAAGGGAACGCCGGCTGCTTTGCAGATCCGGCCGAGTTCCGCCGCCGGCTGGACGGTTCCCACCTCGTTGTTGGCGTACATGACGCTGCACAGGGTGGTGTCCGGGGTCAGGGCGGCAGCAACTGAGCCGGGGTCCACCAGCCCGTCCCGGTCCACGGGGAGCAGAGTGATCCTGAAGTTGTGGATCTTTTCCAGATACCTCAGGGATTCCAGCACTGCGGGATGCTCCACCGTGCTGGAGACGATATGCCGCCCCCGCGGTGAGGCCAGGGCCAGGCCCTTGACCGCCAGATTGTCCGCTTCGGTGCCGCCGGAGGTGAAAACGATATCTCCGGGCCGGCAGCCCAGGACGTCGGCCGCGGTTCTCCGGGCATAATCCAACGCCCGCGCCGCCCCCTCGCCCTGGCTGTGCCGGCTTGAGGGATTGCCGAACTCCGTACTGAGCAGCGGACCGATCAGCTCCAGGATCTCGGGGCGGACCGGAGCGGTGGCCGCAGCATCGAGATAGATCACCGGGACACTCCGGCCGGGTGCAGGACCAGATCCAGGCCGAGGTCCAGGGCCCGCACGCTGTGGGTCAGTGCTCCGGCGGAGATCAGGTCCACACCGGTGGCGGCTATCGCAGCGACTGTCTCAAGCCGCACGTTGCCGCTTGCCTCGATGAGCGCCCGCCCGGCCACCAGTTCCACGCCGCGGCGCAGGTCCGGCAGCGTGAAGTTATCCAGCAGCACGGTGTCCGCACCTCCGGCCAGCACCGCCTCGATCTGGTCCAGCCGGTCCACTTCCACCTCGAAGTGCACCGTGTGCGGCAACCTGCCTTTGGCACGGCGCAGCGCCGCGGACAGCTCGTCCCCGCTGCCGAGCACCGCCAGGTGGTTGTCCTTCGCCATCACGGCGTCCGACAGGCTGAACCGGTGGTTGAATCCTCCACCGCACCGTACCGCGTGCCGTTCCAGCACCCGCAGGCCGGGAGTGGTCTTGCGGGTATCGGTAATGCGGGCCTTGGTGCCGCGGGCCTGCGCCACGAATGCTGCCGTGAGGGTGGCAATACCGCTGAGCCGCTGCGCCAGGTTCAGCGCCACCCGCTCTGCGGTCAGGACAGCCCGCGCATCCCCGTCGATCCGGGCCAGCACCGCTCCCGCCTCGAAGGTGTCGCCGTCGGCCACCGGCAGGGTCACCGAGGTGTCATCCGAGACCAGGCGGAATGCGGCCTCGATGACCTGTCCCCCGCAGAAGACGCCCGGTTCCCGCGCCGTGACGGTCGCGGCAGTGCGGGTGCCCTCCGGCACCAGCACCGAGCTGGTGAGATCGCCCCACGGGGCGTCTTCAGCCAGGGCTGCCGCTACGATGCGGTTCACGGCGGCCGGGTCCGGCGGCAGGATGTCGTGGAGGCTCATGCGAAAAGATCCGTTCTGCCAGCCCCGGCGGGAGCGGCGGAGAGAGGCGGTTCGTCGGTGCGCTGGTGCGCTCCGAGGGAGGTTCGGCGCTGTTGGGCCGCTGCCACCAGCAGGCGGGCGCAGAGCAGCAGGTTGGCTGTCTCGCGGTCCGCCACGGCGGTGCCCGACGGCGGGTTCCAGGCGGCCAGCTGCCGGGAGGCCGCGGACAGATCCGGGCCGTTACGCAGCACCCCTGCACGGGAGGACATCAGCTGCTGCAGTTCCGGCCGCGTCACCTCGGAGCCGGCGGGACCCGGGGCCGGCAGCGCGGCGGGCGCCGCCGTCACGGGCAGCGCAGCGGTGGATGTTCGGGCGGGCCGGGGCTCGGGCCGGGCCTCAAGCCGGGTCTCAGGCCGGATGCCCGGCCAGGCACTCGGTCGGCCGGTGGCCTCTGCCACCCGGGCAGCGAAGACCAGTCCTTCCAACAGGGAATTCGAGGCCAGCCGGTTGGCACCGTGGGCACCCGTGCAGGCAGCTTCACCTACCGCATACAGGCCCGGGACGGAGGTGCGGCCCGCCAGGTCCGTACGGACCCCGCCCATCCAATAGTGTGCCGCCGGCACCACGGGCACCGGCTCTGTCTCCCAGTCGTATCCGTGGGCCAGGGTCAGGGCGGTGAGCCCGGGAAAGCGCCGGGCCAGATACCCCTTCCCGCAGCGGGTGCGGATGCCGGTCGCGTCCAGGAACACCCGGCGGGCGCCCGTGACCTGCAGGTGGGCGGCGATGCCGCGTGAGACCACGTCCCTGGGGGCGAGTTCGGCATCCGCAGCGTAGGCGGAGAGGAATCGGGCACCCGTCCCGTCGCGCAGGACGGCACCCTCGCCGCGGACTGCTTCGGACAGCAGCGGGCTGCCGGGGACGTCCAGGGCCGTGGGGTGGAACTGGAAGAACTCAAGGTCCGCGAGCGCTGCACCGGCCCGGGCAGCCAACGCGACACCGTCCCCGGTGGCAACGGACGGATTGGTGTTGTACGCGTAGAGCTGGCCGGCGCCGCCGGTAGCCAGCACCACTGCGGATGCCGGCACTACGCCCAGCTGCCCGTCGCGCAGCATCTCCAGCCCGGCCACCCGTCCGCCGGCCAGCACCAGGTCCGTGGCAAAGGCGTGGTCGAGGATCCGGATCCGCGGCTGCGCACGCACTGCGGCGATGAGGGCGGCGGCTATGCCCGCGCCGGTGGCATCGCCGTCGACATGCAGGATGCGCCGGGCCCGGTGCCCGCCTTCCAGCCCCCTGCCCGTGTCAAAGCGCACCCCGTAACGGGTCAGGGCACTGATCCCGTCCGCCGCCCCGGCGCAGAGCGCTGCGACTGCGCCGGAGTTGTTGTGCCCGGCGCCGGCACGCAGGGTGTCACGGATGTGCGCCTGGACGGAATCCGGTTCCGTTCCGGGCAGCACGGCGGCTATCCCGCCCTGGGCGTGCCAGGTGTTGCCCGCTTCCGGCTCCCGTTTGGTCACCAGGAGAACCTCCTGCCCGGTGGCGGCAGCACACAGCGCGGTGTACAGGCCGGCAATCCCGCTGCCGGCCACCACCAGCGGTTCCGTCACGGACGGACCGCCAGCATCCGCTCAAGCGCGGTCCGGGCCGGGCCGGCGACGTCCAGGGGTACCGTAATGCGGTTGTACCGCTCGCCGCGCACCAGGCCCTCCAGCACCCAGGCCAGATAACCGGGGTGGATCCGGTACATGGTGGAGCAGGGGCAGATCACCGGGTCCAGGCAGAAGATGGTGTGCTCCGGGTGGGCCGCAGCCAGCCGGCGGACCATGTTGATTTCGGTGCCGACGGCGAAGGTGCTTCCGGCGGGCGCCGCTTCGATGGCTTTTCGGATGTAGTCGGTGGAACCGGATTCGTCTGCCGCGTCCACAACGGGCATGGGGCATTCCGGGTGGACAATCACGCGCACGCCGGGGTACCGGTGCCGGGCCTCGTCAATCTGTGCGGTAGTGAAGCGCTTGTGGACGGAGCAGAAACCGTTCCAGAGCAGCACCCGGGCGTCCCGGATCTCCTCGGCACTGTTGCCGCCGAGCGGAAGCCGCGGGTTCCACATGGGCATGGCTTCCAGCGGGACGCCCATGGCCTTGGCGGTATTGCGCCCCAGGTGCTGGTCCGGGAAAAAGAGCACGCGCTTGCCCCGGGCGAAGGCCCAGGCCAGGACGGCGGCGGCGTTGGAGGAAGTACAGACGATCCCGCCGTTCCGGCCGCAAAAGGCCTTCAGCGCGGCCGATGAGTTCATGTAGGTCACCGGAACCACTTCGGCTGCCGGGCCTTCCCCGGCGCCCAGGAGCTCCGTCAGCTGCTCCCAGCATTCCTCCACCGAGTCGATATCGGCCATGTCGGCCATGGAGCAGCCAGCCGCCAGGTTGGGCAGCAGCACCGCCTGGTCCGGTGCCGAGAGCAGGTCGGCTGTTTCGGCCATGAAGTGCACGCCGCAGAAAACGATGGCTTCCGCATCCGGCCGCGAGGCGGCCGCCTGGGCCAGCTGGAAGGAGTCGCCCACAAAGTCCGCGTGCCGGACCACTTCGTCGCGCTGGTAGAAGTGTCCGAGGATCACCATCCTCTCCCCCAGTGCCGCCTTGGCCGCGAGGATCCGCTCGTCGAGTTCGGCGTCGGACGCCGAAAGGTACTCGGCCGGCAGCGAGCCCTGCCGCGGCGTGCCGGCGGGTGCCTGGTCCGCCTGTGAGGCTCCGGGCCCGTACACGGGCAGCAGGCCGCCGTCGGACAGCCAGGGCGGCGCCGCCAGCGCGGGGCTGCAGGTGCCGGCGGGCGGGGGAAGGGTTTCCATGCTCATGGGGTGCTCCGTTGCGGGGTGTCGGGGTGGGCAGTGCCGGGACCGGGACCGGGGTCCGCGTCCGGGGTGTAGCGGTACAGGCGGGGAGGACGGTGCCGTCCGCCCTCCAGGTACTGGTCGGTGGCGGAGATCTGCGGGGTGGCCCGGAGCTGGCGGCGGAAGTTGGCCGGATCCAGCTCCCGGCCCAGCACCGCTTCGTAGACCCCCCGCAGCTGGGCCAGGGTGAAGGTCTCGCCGAGGAACGCGTAGGCCGCCGGCCCGTATTCGGTTTTGTTCCGCAGCCGCCACAGGGCGTACTCCACGATGGTGTTGTGGTCGAAGGCCAGCTGCCCCACCCGGTCGGCCCGGAACCAGCGCACATTGTCGCCCTCGCGGGCCAGCGCTGCCTCATCCGGCTGGACCAGCGCCCAGTACACAATCGACACCACCCGGGGCGACGGCGAGCGCTCCGGGCCGCCGAAGGCATACAGCTGCTCGAGGTAGCGCGGGGCCAGCCCGGTGGTCTCGGCGAGGTTCCGTCCGGCGGCGTCCTGCAGTGATTCGCGCGCCCGGAGCGGTCCGCCCGGCAGTGCCCACAGCCTGCGGTACGGCTGGCGGGTCCGCCGCACCAGGGGAAGCCAGAGCTCCGACCGGCCGGTTTCCGGGTCGCGCCGCAGGGCGAAAATCACGGTGGAGACCGCCAGCGAGGGCGGTTCCAGTTCCCGTTCGGAAACGTTGGCGTGCCGGGAAACCACAGGTCCCCTTTCGGAGCGGTTCGAGTAAAAGTCAGAATGACTCTAACTCATGCCGCACGGTTTCCCGTTCGGGAACGCGCCGCGGGTCAGCCCTCGGGATCCGCCGCGGCATGCAGCAGGGGAAGCATCCGCCCTTGGAAGTGCGTGTTGAGCACAATCACCGAAGAGGTCCGCAGCACCGTATTGGTGGCCACGATCGCGTCGATCACCCGCTGCAGGTCCGAGTTTGACCGGGCCACTACCCGCGCCAGCAGGTCGCTCTCCCCCGAGACGGTATGCACTTCCTGGATTTCCGGAATGCGGGCCAGCGCCGCCACCACGGCGTCGTGGCCCGTATCCTGGCGGATGGTCAGGGAACAGTAGGCCACCACGTCATACCCCAGGGCCTCGGCGTCGATCCGCGGGCCCCAGCCGGCAATCACCCCTGTCTGCTGCATCCGGTCCAGGCGGGCCTGCACCGTTGCCCGGGCCACGGACAGTTGGCGTGATGCCTCCAGGACCGACATCCGGGGATTGTCCGTAAAGAGGGTGACGATGCGGGCATCGAGGGCGTCGGTGGGCATGGGATCCTTTCGAAGGCGGCCAACGGCAGCCGGGGCAGCACGGAAAACAGGGGAGGTGCACCGACCGTCCGGTGTACAAATTGTAAAGCCATCCCGCCGCCCTGCCGGACCGGAGGTCACACAAAGCGGTTCTAAGATGGAATGCGGTGTACACACCCGCAGTTTCCGCCAGGCGGGATCTGCGGTCTCCACCGGCAGCCCGTCCTCCGTTCTAAGGCTTTGTTCTTCCATGCCGAAATCCGCCCTCCCGTCCAGCACGCAGACACCCGCCGGGGAAGCGGATCCCGCCAAAACCCGCATGATGCAGCCGCGCCACCTTGTCCTCATGAGCCTCGGCAGCGCCATCGGCACGGGGCTCTTTGTCGGCTCGGGAGCCGGGATCGCCGCCGCCGGTCCCGCGGTGCTGATTTCCTTCCTGATCGCCGGAACCCTGGTGATCCTCATCATGCGGATGATGGGCGAGATGGCCGCCGCCGATCCCAGCAGCGGCGCGTTCTCCGTTTACGCCGAAAAGGCCCTGGGGCGGACGGCGGGCACTACGGTCGGCTGGCTGTGGTGGTTCCAGATCGTGATTGTCATTGCCGCCGAGGCCACGGCCGCCGCGGCCATCGTCGCTTCGATGGTCCCCGGCGTCGAGCAGTGGGTCCTGGCGCTGGCCTTCATCATTGTCTTCACCGCCGTCAACCTGGGCGGCGCGGCGAGCCTGGGTGAATTCGAATACTGGTTTGCGATCCTCAAGGTGGCAGCCATCATCCTCTTCCTGGCCATCGGCGCCGCCTTTATCGCCGGCTGGCTGCCCGGCGTACCGTCACCGGGCGTGGACAACCTGTTCCACAACGGCGGTTTTATGCCCAACGGGCTGACCGGTGTGGCCTCCGGACTGCTGCTGGTGGTGTTTGCCTTCGGCGGCACCGAGATCATCACCATTGCCGCCGCGGACACGGCGGAACCGTCCAAGAACATTGCCGGTGCCATCACCTCGGTAATCTGGCGGATCCTCGTCTTCTACATCGGCTCGGTGCTGGTGATGGTCACCGTCCTGCCCTGGGACAGCGAGGCACTCAGCACCGGTCCCTTCGTGGCCGTGCTGCACGCCGCCCAGGTGCCCGGTGCGGACAGAGTGATGGCCGTGGTGATTGTGATCGCCCTGCTCTCGGCCATGAACGCCAACCTGTACGGTGCCTCCCGGATGATCTACTCGCTGGGCGAACGGGGACGGGCACCCGCCGCACTGGGCCGCCTCGGATCCGGCGGAGTGCCCCGCCGCGCCGTACTGGCCTCGGTCGGCTTCGGTTTTGCCGCCGTCGTCCTCAACTACCTCTACCCCGACACCGTGCTGATGATCCTGCTCAACCTGGTCGGCTCCACCTGCCTGGTGGTATGGGGAATCTCGATCGTGTCCCAGATCATCCTGCGGCGCCGGGCCGATGCCGCCGGCACGGAACTCACGTTCAAGATGTGGGCGTTCCCGTGGTTTTCCTACTTCGCCCTCGCGCTGCTGGCCGCCATCATTGTCCTGGGCTTCTTCGACGCCGCCGTACGTATCCAGCTGGCGGCGACGGCGGGCCTGAGCGCGATGCTCGTGCTGCTTGCCTGGCTGTTTGAGCGGCGCAGTGCCCGGCGGCGCGGTTCCGCTCCGGAGACTTCCGCTCCGGACACTTTGACTCCGGACGGCGAGACACCGGCCGGTCCGGCAAAGTAGGCGCCGGACCGGCCGGGTGCCGCTTCGAAGGGCCTAACGCCCCTTGCGCCGCTTAGGCAGGAACTCGGCCTCGACGGCGCTCTTGGCGCGCTTCTCCGCCCGCTTCTCCTTGAGTGCCTTGCCGTGCTTCTTGGAACTAGATCCCTGCGGGGACTTTCCTGACATGTCCGGCTCCTAACTCACTCACTTGGGATAGGTGCCTGAAACCATACGCGGATCGCCCGCCGATTCCAGCCCCTTTCCGTAAACAGCCGGAACCGGCGGGCCGGAAACCTGCTAGGCAAACTGCCTAGTGCCACCGCGTCCTAAATCACACATTTGTACAGACTGTGCAGCGATCCGTGTTCTGTTTGCTCAACGTGTCATAACGCACTACGTTGCGGGTTATGGACATCACTCAGCAACCGGTTGCCGCGGAGGAGCTGCGCAGGCTGTACCGCCTCCTCACCGCCGTCCGGCAACTGGACCTCGCCGCAATCGCCTGGCAGCGCCAGGGCATCATTCCCGGTTACGCGCCGGAACTGGGACAGGAAGCAGCGCAGGTCGGCAGCGCCCTCGCCATGGATCCCGAACGCGATTTCATCTTCCCCACGTACCGCGAAATGGGCGTGGCCCTGACCCTGGGTGTGGACATGACCGCCTACATGTCCACCCACAAGGCCAGCTGGCACGGCGGACTCTACGATCCGGTGCAGACCCGCCTGGCTCCCATCCAGGCCGTAGTGGGCGGTTCCGTGCTGCACGCCGTCGGCTGGGCGCACGGCCAGACGCTGGCCGGCACGCGCGGCGTGGCCCTGACCTACTTCGGGGACGGCGCCAGTTCGCAGGGCGATGTCCACGAGGCCATGAACTTTGCCGGCGTGCTGAAGGCGCCGGTCATCTTCTTCGTGCAGAACAACGGCTGGGCCATTTCGCTGCCCACCGAGGCCCAGGTGGCCGGCGGCACCGTGGCAGCGCGCGCCGCCGGTTACGGCATGCGGGCCATCACGGTGGACGGCAACGACGCCGCCGCCGTCCTCCTGGCCACCCGCGAGGCCGCCGCACACGCCAGGGCCGGACACGGACCCGTGCTGATCGAGGCCATGACCTACCGCCGCGGACCGCATTCCACCAGCGACGATCCGGGCCGCTACCGCACTTTGGACGAGGAACGCCGCGACGCCGGCGCCGACCCCGTGCAGCTGCTCGCGGACCGCCTGCTGGCCGAGGGCGCCGCGGACCAGGCGTTCCTGGCCGCAGCACTCGAAGATGCCAAGGACAACGCCGAACGCGTCCGCGAAGGCGTGGAAGCCCTGGGCCCGAGGCCGGGCAAAGAGATGTTCGACTTTGTCTACGCCGAACCCACCGAAGCACTCAAGGCCCAGGCCCGCGCCTGGCGGGAGGAATCCGAACATGTCTGAGCAGCTCACCCGGGAGACCTCCTCCTCCGACCTGGCAGAAGCAGCCCGCAACACCGCCGGGACCGCCGCCACGCAGCAGTCGGCGGTACCCGTTACCGGCGCGGACGGACCGATCCAGCACCTGTCCATGCAGCAGGCCCTGAACCGGGCGCTGGCCGAGATCCTGGCCGAAGACCCAAAGGCCGTGGTCCTCGGCGAAGACGTGGGCCGCCTGGGCGGGGTCTTCCGCATCACGGACGGCCTGCAGCAGCGGTTCGGCGCCGAGCGCGTCTTTGACACTCCGCTGGCAGAGTCCGGGATCCTGGGCATGTCCGTGGGACTGGCCATGGCCGGTTTCCATCCCATCCCCGAGGTGCAGTTCGACGGCTTCGCCTATCCGGCCGTAAACCAGATCGTCACGCAGCTGGCCCGGATGAACTACCGCAGCCGCGGTACCCTGCCGATGCCGGTCACCCTGCGCGTGCCGAGCTTCGGCGGCATCCGCGCCCCCGAACACCACGGTGAATCCCTGGAAGCGCTCTTTGCGCACGTGCCCGGCCTGAAGGTGGTTTCCCCCTCGAGCCCGCATGAGGCGTACCACCTGCTCAAGCACTCCGCCGCCCGGCCGGACCCGGTCATCTTCATGGAGCCGAAGTCCCGCTACTGGCAGAAGGGCGATGTAGCCCTCGACGACGCCGGCCCGGTGGAAGGCGCAAAGGTGGTCCGCCCCGGCCGGCATGTCACGCTGGTCGCCTGGGGCGCCATGGTGGCCCGGTGCCTGCAGGTTGCCGAACTGGCTGCCGAGGACGGCATCGAGGTGGAGGTTCTGGACCTGCGCTGGCTCAAGCCGATCGACGCAGCCGCCCTGGCCGAATCCGTGGGCCGGACCCGGCGCGCCGTCGTCGTCCATGAGGCGCCCCTGACCTCCGGCCTGGGCGCCGAAGTGGCCGCGCTGATCACCGAGCACTGCTTCGACACCCTGCGCGCCCCGGTTGGGCGGGTCACCGGATTCGACGTACCGTATCCGTCAGGAGACCTTGAAGACGAATACATCCCGAACATCGACCGCATCCTGTTCGGGATCCAGCGAGTATTGGAGTACCGGCGTGGCTGAAATTTCCTTCCCCCTTCCCGACCTCGGCGAAGGACTGATCGAGGCCACCGTGCTGGAATGGCTCGTGGCCGAGGGTGACCAGGTGGAGCGCAACCAGCCGCTGGTAGAGGTGGAGACCACCAAGTCCGCAGTGGAACTCCCCAGCCCGCAGGCCGGAAAGGTGGCCCGGATCTACGGCGGGCCCGGCGAGAAGATCAACGTGGGCGAGCCGCTTATTGTGTTCGAGGTGCCGGACAACACGGCCGGCATTGTCGGCACCGTTCCGCAGGAGGCCCCGGCGAAACGCCGCGTCCGGCTCAGCGCCGTCCTGGACGAGGACTAGCCGGTGCCCGGCTACGGCTCCCTGGTGGAGGGCACCGACCCCCGGCTGGACGTCAGGATCTTTGCGGGCAGTGACGACGCCGCTTCCGCCGTGCGCCCGGTCCTGCTGCTGCACGGGTTTGCCTCCAATGCGCAGCTGAACTGGCACAACTCGGGCTGGATCGATGCCCTGGTGTCCGCCGGCCGGCGCGTCATCACCGTTGACCTGCCCGGCCACGGATCCAGCGCCGCCCCGGCGGACCTGGACGCGTACCGGCCCAGCCGCATCCGTGCGGACCTGCTGCAGGTGGTGCAGGACGCCGGCGCGCGGCCGCTTGCGGACGGCGACCCGGCGGGCGGTTTGGACGTGGTGGGTTATTCCCTTGGCGCCCGGCTGGCCTGGGAATTCGGGGCCACGCAGCCGGAACTGGTGCACCGGATGGTGCTGGGCGGCCCGGGCAGCGGAGATCCGCTGGCGGCCTTCGACCTGGACGCGGCCCGCGAGGCCGCGGCCGGCGGCGCCCCGGTGGCCGATCCCCGCACCGCCGAGCTGCTGCGGATGGCGCAGCTGGTTCCGCAGAACAACCTCGCCGCACTGTTCCGCATGGTTGAAGCCATCAAGGAGGAGCCCTTCTCCCCGGCGTCCGCGGTTCCGTCCATGCCGCTGCTGCTGGTGGCCGGTGAGCGTGATGATCTGGCCGCCACTGCGCCGGAGCTGGCAGCGCTCAGCGGACAGGCCGAAGTGCTGACACTGCCTGCCCGCACGCACACCAACGCGGTCACCTCGCGGGCCTTCAAGACTGCCGCCCTGGAATTCCTCAACGGCTGACCTGCCGCCCCGCCCGGGGCGGCAGGAGCTCCCAGGGTTACGAGTTGGTCACGTCCATCCAATTCTGCCCGGATTCGGGTCTGTCGCACGCTAGGATGAAATGTCCAGTGGGCTAGCCTGAGATTAATCAGCCTACTGATGGTTATTACTCTCACTCTCGCTACTTCACCCTCAAGGGAGGACACCCGTGGATGTACTCCTTGGGCACCGATACCGCACCACCGAGCTCATAGGTTCCGGCGGTGCTGCTTCGGTGTACCGGGCGGTGGACGAGAACCTGGGCCGCGAAGTAGCCGTGAAGCTCTTCAACGCCACGGTCAACGGCGACGACGAGACGCGCCGCCAGCAGACCGAAATGCAGCTGCTGGCGACCCTTAACCATCCCGGGCTGGTCACCCTGCTCGATGCCGGCGTCAATGTGGACGCGGAAGGCCGCGCCGCCAGCTACCTGGTGATGGAACTGGTGGACGGACCCGACCTGCGCGGAAAACTCAAGGAAGGCCCGTTGTCCTCCCCCGCCACGGCTGCGCTTGGCGCCGACCTGGCCGATGCCCTGAACTTCGTACACAGCAACGGCGTAATCCACCGCGACGTCAAGCCGGCGAACATCCTGCTCTTCCCCCAGGAGGACCAGGACACCCGGCTGTATCCGCGCCTGACCGACTTCGGCATTGCCCGGATGGTGGAGGCCACTGTGGCCACGGCTCACGGTGCCACCATCGGCACGGCGAACTACCTGAGCCCCGAGCAGGCGCAAGGTGCGGCGGTTGACCCGCGCACGGACATTTACTCCCTGGGACTGGTTCTCCTCGAGTGCCTGACCGGAGAAAAGGCTTTTCCGGGGCCCATCGTGGAAGCGGCAGTGGCACGTCTGCTCCGTGACCCCGAGATCCCCGGATGGGTGGGACCGGAATGGACGGAAATCCTGCGGGCCATGACGTCCCGCATGGTGGATGCCCGGCCGGAAGCCCACGAGGTTGCCGTTGCCCTGCGCGCCCTCGGAGCAGAGGTCCTTGTGCTGGACGGCCCGGTGGCACCGCCGTCGGACGCCGCGGCCGTCCGCGAACCGGTGACCGGTGAATCCGGCAGCACCGGCGGCATCACCACCGGCAACATCTACATCCCGGCCCCGCCGCCACACGCACCCAGCCTGGGCTAGGCGGGCACCAGCGCGACAAGGCAAGCCAAGGCAAGATACCGGCCTAAACAACAACGGACCGGCCCGCAGGGGCCGGTCCGTTGTTGTTTTTCAGGGGAGGCTACTTGCCGTCGTCGGCGGCTTCATCCTCTTCGGGTTCAAAGTTCGAGGCCTCTTCGGTGCTCGCAGCGGCAATACCGTCCTTGCTCTGTGGGATGGTGCCCTCGGGCCCCTTCGAACCGGTCTGGTCCTCCCGGCCGGCTTCCTTTTCGGTATTTCCCATGGTGTTTCTCCTTAGTGGTGCTCGCTGGCCTACTTGTTCGATACTAGGCCAACCGTGGCGCAGCCGACACCTGCTGCCGGTTCAGGCTCCGGCCTTCCGCCGGGCCGCCGCCGCCCGGGAGGCAACCAGGCTCAGCAGCAGCAGCGCCCCGGCGGCCGCGGACGGGACGATGAAGGCGTGGCTGTAGCCGTAGGAGTCGGCCAGCCTCCCGGCCACGGCGGAGCCCAGTGCGGTTCCGGTCACCACACCGCTGGCCAGCAGTGTCATCACGGTTCCCATCAGCCGGCGCGGAGCCACGATGGCGCCGATGCCGAAAATGCTCACCATGGTCGGCCCCACCGGGATGCCCAGGACCAGGAGCACCACCAGCATGGTGGCGATGTCCGACGGCAGGAACAGCAGCAGGCTGAACGCCGTCATGGCCGCCGCACACAGCATCCAGCGGGCAGCCGGACCGAAGCGCTCGGGCCAGAATGCAACCGACAGTGCCGCTACGGCGGAGCTCAGGCCCATCACGGCGTAGAGCAGCCCGGCCGAGGACGCCACACCGAAGCTGCCGGCAAACGCCGTCAGGCTGGTCTGGGTGGAGCCGAAGAAGGAGCCCATGGCCACCATGCCCAGCACGGGAAGCATAACCACCAGCCACCGGGTGCGGGGGGCTTCCGTGCTCCCGGCAGGGGCACTCTCTGCTGCCGCGGCGCTGCTGCCGGCCGGGCCCTTCCGTGCGGCGGGGCGCCGGGAGGCCGGGACCACATAGCCGACGGTGCGGTGGACCGCGAAAGCGGACACCATGGCCGCTGTCAGGACGGCGGCCAGTGCCAGGGGAAGCCAGGGCGCGACGGCGGCTGCGAGCAGCCCTACCAGCGCAGGGCCCAGCACAAACGTCAGCTCATCGGCCGTGCCTTCGTAGGACAGGGCGGTATCCATCTCGCGGCCCTGCGGCCGCCGGGCCGTCATGGCCATCCAGCGCACGCGGGCCATGGGGCCGACCTGCGGGCAGGAGGCGCCCATAAAGAACGCGGCTGCCAGCATCCAGAACGCGTTGCCGGACGGTTCCAGCAGGGCGGCAGTAAGGAGGAACAACCCGATGGCCACCGGGTTCAGTACCGCGGTGGAAAGCAGGACGGGGCGTTGGCCGATCCGGTCCGCGAGGTATCCCAGCAACGGGGCCCCGACTGCCGAGCCGATGCCGACGCCGCCGGCAGCGAAACCGCCCAGGGCATAGGAACCCGAAACTTCGGTAATCAGGGTCAGGGCGCCGACGGTCAGCATCGCCAGCGGCAGCCTGGCCAGGAAGGCGATGGGGAAGAAGGACCGCCCCGCCAGGGCGAAGATGGCCTGGTAGCGGCCCACGGTTTCAGCCGCTTCGGGCTCCGCCGGGGCGGCAGGATCGGGGACGGGCGCCGGGGCGGGTTCGGGAACCCGGGAACCGGGCGTGGAGGTGTTGTCGTTCATGGTGCGGTATCCAGATATGTCGAACCGCACACCGTCCCTCCTCCCGGTGCGCACAACCCTGGTTACCTGCGTGATTTTACCCATCCCGGGCCGTCCCGCCTAACCGGGGCCGCGGATCAGCGCAGGAGTGCGTCGCCCGCCGTATAGCGGACCGTCGAGCCGTTGCGGCCCTTGAGGATCTGCAGCTGGGCAGGTATCCGCTGCTTCATTTCGGCGACGTGGCTGACCAGGCCCACCACGCGTCCGCCGTCGCGCAGGCCCTCCAGCGCGTCCATCACCTGCTCCAGGGACTGCTCGTCCAGGCTGCCGAAACCCTCATCCACGAACAGGGTCTCGATGTTCACTCCCCCGGCCTCCTGCTGCACCACGTCGGCAAGGCCCAGGGCCAGCGACAGCGACGCCATGAAGCTCTCTCCGCCGGACAGGGTGGAGGTGTCCCGGTGCTGTCCGGTCCATTCGTCCGTCACGTGCAGGCCCAGCCCGGCCTTCCGGTTGCCGGACTTGGAGTCGCTGTGCACCAGCGCATACCGGCCGCCGGTCATGGCAGCCAGCCGTTCGGTGGCGGCAGCGGCAACCTGTTCCAGACGGGCAGCCAGCACGTAGGTGCTCAGGGTCATTTTGTACTCGTTTTCCCCGCCGCCCCGGGCCGTGTCAGCCACCGACTGCAGCAGCTCCCGGCGGGCCCGCAGCGGAGCGGTGCGCTCCAGGGCTTCCGCCAGTTCTGTGGAGTATTCCGCCAGGCGGACGGCCGAGCCCTCCAGCAGCCGGACCAGCAGGGCGGCCTCCTCCTGTGCCTTGCGGGCGGCCGCGGCCTGTTCGGCGGCTTCCGCAACGTCCTCCTCGTCGGGAACGGGCAGCGGCTCGCCGTCGGTGTCCGCGGACGCGTCCTGGCCTTCCCGGCGCACGAGAAGCCGCCGGCCCGCTTCATCCCATTCCTGCAGCGCCGACGCGTAGGCATCCGCCGTACGCGCGTCGAGCAGGGCGGCGTTGACCTCGGCAGCGGAGGAAAAGCCCGTTCCGGCCAAGGCCTCCCCTAGCTCGACGCGGACCCGTTCGAACTCTTCGTCAGATGCTGCGGCTGTGCCCGCTGCCTCCCGTACCGCCCCGGCCAGGCGCCCCAAAAGGTCGAGCGACCGGACCCGTGCATCAATGCTTTCAAATCCGTGCAGGGCCTCAGCCACCCGGCCCGAGAGCTCGGCGGCCTGTTCCGCGGCGGCAGCTGCCCTGGACTCCGCCTGGGCTGCCTGGATCAGGTCCTCGGAGCGTGCGGCCTCCAACGCCGCCACCTCCGCTCCGATCCCCTCCAGCCGGCGTTCGGCGTCCGCCAGCGCACTGGCCGCATCGCGGGCACGTTCCAGCTCCGTCCGGGCCGCCTCAAGCTGCTCCTGCGCCAATGCGGGGTCCCCATCACCGCCGCGGGCCCGGAGGGCGGCAGCAGCTTCAGCGGCCCTGCCCGCCATGCTGCGGGCGGCATCGAAGGCTGCTTCGGCGGCGTCGGCGCGGGCTTTGGCGTCCTGCTCTGCTTCGCGTGTTACCGCTTCCTGGCCGGGCGGCAGCGATGCCGGGCGGGGGTGCTCCAGCCCGCCGCACACCGGACAGGCCGCTCCGTCCTCAAGACCGTGCGCCAACTCCGCAGCAGCCTGCTCCAGGCGTTCCTGCAGCAGGTCCTGCCATACCTGGCGGAGGTCCTGGTATTCCTGCCGGGCGTCCGCTGCGGCCTGTTCGGCGGTTTCGGCTTCCTCCCGGGCGGCCGCATAGGCGCTGATGGTGGACACCAGCTCCCCGGCCCGTGCCTCGGAGGCCTCGGCCCGGGACTCCCCCTCAGCCAGCCGGCTCAGCTCGGCAGCCTCGCCGGTCAGACGGGTTTGTTCGCCGGCAAGGGATGCGAGGGTCTCGGCTGCAGTTTCCGCCTGCGAGCGCAGGGCTCCGGCCTGCGCTTCCTCTCTGCGGGACCGTTCCCGGAGGGCATGGATGCGTTCCTCCTCTTCCAACACGGCCTTTGCTGCAGCGAGGTCCGCTCCGATGCGGGCTTCGATGCCCTCGGGGAGAACGGTTGCGGAACCCGCGGCAGCAGCCTGCACCCCGTAGTCCTGTGCCAGTGCGTGTCCGGAAAGTTCCGCCACGGCAGCCTCACAGGCGGCGGTACGTGCTGCGGCACGTTCCTGCGCGGCCTCGACAGCCCGAACGTACCCGGACAGACCCGCGGCGGCGGTGTGCGTTTCCAGGGCGCGCCGCTGCGGTTCAAGCCCGGCACCGGTGCGCGCATGTTCGGCTTCCTCCCGGAGCAGCTGCTCCAGGGCCACCCCGCGCGCACGCAGCCGCTCAAGATCCTGCAGGTGCTTTTCCGCCTGTTCCCGGGCAGTCCGCAACCGGTCCAGTTCCGTGCGGGCCGCGGCAGTCCGCTGTGCCAGCTCTGCCCGGAACGCGTCAATTTCCTGCTCCGGTTGCCCAGGCTCCGCCTGGTTTTGTTCTTCCCCCGGCTGCCCTTCCTCCGGCTGATCCCCCTGGCGGGACGTGCCGTGCTCCTCACGGTAGCGGCGGATTTCATCGCGGGCGCGCCGGAGCACGTGCTCTGTCTCCGCCTCGGCCGCTTGGAAGAGTTCAGTGGCCGTGGCCAGTTCGGCCTTCAGCTGGCGTTCGATGTCCTCGAACCGCGAGGTACCGAACAGCTGCTGCAGAAGCTGCTCGCGGGAGGCCGCGTCCGCGCGCAGGAAGGCGGCGAAGTCGCCCTGCGGCAGCATCACCACCCTGGTGAACTGCTCCCGGTTCATCCCGAGCAGTTCGGTGATTTCCGCGGACGCCTCATCGTTGCGGGAGGACTTCTCCACCCAGGCCCCGTTGACGTATTCCCGCAGCAGGGTTTTGGCCTGTTCGGTAACCGTGCTGCGGCCGCCCGCGCGCCTGGCCGGGCGCTCCCACTGGGGATTGCGTACCACCTCGAACCGGCGCGGCCCGGAACTGAACTCGCAGACCACTTCCGGTGCCGTCTCCGGCGCCGCATGGTCGCTCCTCAGCCGCCGCGCCTGCTGCCGGGCGCCCGGCACCGCACCGTACAGGGCATAGCAAACAGCATCCAGCACACTGGTCTTCCCTGCACCGGTGGGCCCGTTGAGCAGGAACAGCCCGTGCGCACCCAGCTCGTCGAAGTCGATGGCCTGGCGCTGGGCAAAGGGGCCGAAGGCCTGCATTTCCAGGCGGTGGATCCTCACTTCGCTGCCTCCGATTCGCGGACCTTGTCCAGGATTTCGATAAAGAGGTCTTTTTCTTCATCCGCGGCGCTGCGCGAGCGGACGTGTTCAAGGAAACCGCAGCAGATCTCAAGGTCGTCGGTGGCCTTCGCGAGCCGCTGGCTGTAGGTCTGTTCCGGGCCCCGGGTTCCCCCCTCGGGCTCGAAGGCAAGGACCAGGGTGTCCGGGAAACGGGTGCGCAGCTGCTCCATCGCTTTCGCCGGTCGCTGGCTGTCCGTCAGCGTCACCTGGCAGTACGCCCCCTCCGCGTCGGCGAGCGCCGGATCCGCCAGCAGGTCGGCGAGTTTGCCGCGCAGCACGGCCAGCCGCCGGGCAGCCGGCCAGCTCACTGCTTCCACGGAGGCCAGGACGCCGCCGTCGAACTCAAGGAGCCAGCCGCCCTTGTCCTGCCGCGCTTCGGAGAACGAGTAAGGCAGCGGCGAGCCGCTGTAGCGGACCGAGGGGCTGAGCTTCTGCCGGCCGTGGAGGTGGCCAAGAGCGGTGTAGGAGAATCCGTCAAAAAGGTCCAGCGGCACTGCGCCCAGCCCGCCGACGGCGAGGTCGCGTTCGCTGTCGCTGCTGATACCGCCGCTGGCGAAGGTATGCGCCATGACCACGGAGGCCACCGGGGCACCCGCCCCCGCCCGGGCGCTCACGTCCTGCCGGATACGCTGCACTGCGGCTTCGGTGACCGTGAAGTGGTTGGGCACATCCACCCCGAGATCGGGTGCGGCCAGCCGCGGTTCCAGGTACGGAATGCCGTAGACGGCCACCGAGCCGCCGTCCAGCAGCACGGGCCGGTCAAGGTCTTCGTAGCGTGTGCGCAGATGCACGCCCGCCCGCTCGAACAGGGCACTGCCGAAACCCAGCCGGGCGGCGGAATCGTGGTTGCCGCTGGACAGGACCACGGCAGCCCCGGCGGCGGTAATACGTTCCAGGGCGGAATCGAGGAGGCGCACCGTGTCCACCGCCGGCAGCGCCCGGTCGTAGACGTCTCCGGCGACGAGGACCGCGTCTATCCGCAGGTTGCGGACGCTGTCCACCAGGGCATCGATGAAGGTCGCCTGGGCCTCCAGCATCCCCACGCCGTGGAAGGACCTGCCGAGGTGCCAGTCTGAAGTGTGCAGTATGCGCATGTCTTCAAAGCTACCTGCCGCCTCCGACAGTTAACGGATCGGGGGCAGCGGCGTCGGCCACTGCCCCCCCCCTGCGATACTGCTTCCTTTTATGCTGCCGGCGCTTGCCGGCTGCCGCTAGTTGCGGGTACCCGGCGTACCGTCCGCGTCGTCGCCGGGACGGGCGCCGCGTGTGTCGGCGTCGTTCGCGGCAGCGGGCTTGTCGAAGAAGCCGCGGGCTTCCTCGTCCACCACGGGGCGTCCGCCGGTGGTATCGGCGGGCGTGCCGGTTCCGGGCGTGGCGGTTGCCGGCTTGGATACGACCGGCTTGGCGGTTGCGGTTCCGGCGGTTTCAGCCTCGTCCACCGTCACTGCGGAGTGGCCACGGCGGGACTCGACGGTCATGTCGACGCTGAGGAAGATCAGACCGGCGATCACGGCACCCAGCAGCGGTGCAGCCCAGAAGAGCCAGAGCTGTTCCAGGGAGGTGCCGCCGGCAAAGATGGCGGTTGCCGTGGAACGGGCCGGGTTGAGGCCGCCGCCGGTGACCGGGGCAAGCATGGTCAGGAGCACTGCGTAGGTCACGCCGACGGCGAAGGCACCGGCGACGGCGCCGAAGCGGCGGGCGGTCACGCCCAGGAAGACGGCGGTCAGCAGGGCACCGGCGATAACTTCCAGCAGCAGGGCGCTGGGCAGCGGGAAGGCCGTGGGCGAGTTGTCGCCGAAGCCGTTGGAGGCACTGAGCATGAACTCCTGCGTCTGCGCACCGAACTGCTCGTGGCCGTTGATGGCCACCCACAGGATGGCGACGCCCAGGACGGCACCGATCAGCTGGGCCACAATGTACGGCAGGACGTACTTCCAGGCCGTCCGTCCGGCCACGGCACTGCCGAGGGTGATGGCCGGGTTGAAGTGCCCGCCGGAGATGTAGCCGAAGGCCACCATGGCAGCCGCCAGGGCCAGCCCGAAGGCGAGCGGGGAAGTGATGCCTGATCCGGTGGCGAAGATGGCAACCGCCACGCCGACGAAGACGAGCAGGAAGGATCCGATGGCCTCTGCCACGGAGCGTCCTACAAACCCGTAATCGTAGCCATGGTCTATGGGAGCTTCTTCGCGGACGGGCGCTGCGGCCCGGGCTCCGCTCAGGGGTAAGGACTCAGATGACATGGAAAGGTGTTTCCTAACGTGTGGGTGGCGCCGCCGGCATGCGGCCGCCGGTACAAAGACATGTTGTTGGACTCACAACAAACTACCCCACCGTTTCAGTGCAGTCTGTTAACTCCCTGAATATCCCCTGTACCGGAGGTGTTGACCGCCCGGCCCGGCCGGTGTGCAGCACATATGCTGGAGAGGTGAGCCCAGAACCGCATTCCGCCCCCGTCCCTTCCGCCCATACGTTCCTGTCGGACAGAATCCGGGGCTGCCTTCTAGGCGGCGCGTTCGGTGATGCCGCCGCTCACGCGCACCAGGAGGCGGGCGGCCCCTCGATCACAGCAGACACCCAGCTGGCCCTGTATTCCATGGACGGCCTGCAGGAAGCCATCGAGTGGGCCAACGAAGGGCTGGGCGCGGATGAAACGGCGTGCATCTGGCTGGCCTACCTGCGCTGGCTTCGCAGCCGCGGCCTTCCGCTCCCGGAGGCCGGTCTGGTACCGCAGCCCCGGCCGATCGATGCGGAGCCGCTGCTCCGGGACGGGTCCGGAGCCGATGCGTCCCTTGATCCGGAAGTCCTGGCAGCACTTTCCACCGGCGAAATGGGAACCCGGCAGCGTCCGGTGAACACCGCAGGCAGCTCACCGGCTCCCCTGGTCCGGTCGGCTCCCTTCGGACTGCTCCCCTATGTGGAGACCGAGACGGTGTACAAGCTCAGCTTGGACGCAGCCTCGCTGACGCACGGGCATCCCGCGGCGCGGCATGCGGCAGCCGTTTTCGCCTCGATGGTGCACGGCCTGCTCATCTCCGGCGCCACGCTCAGGGACGCTGCCGCTGCCGCCGTGGAGCGTGCAGGGCAGGTTCCGGCCGACGACGGCGGGGCCCCGGGCCTCGTGGACCGCCTGCGGAAGGTGCTTGCCGTAGGCGCGGAGGATCCGGGAGAAACCGCGGACGGTAATGCGGCACAAAACCGCGCTGGAACGGCAGAAGATGCACTCGCCGTCGGGCTGCTGGTGGCGCTCGAGGTGGCGGAAAAGGAGCAGGAAGGCAGCACAAGCCGCGCAGCCGAAGCCGTCCGCCGTGCCGCGGAGAAGGGCGGTGCGCCCGCAGCAGTGGTCGCCGGCAGTCTGCTGGGGACGTTGTACGGTGCGCAGGCCCTGCCGGAAGCCGAAGCACTCCGCGAGTACAGCGTCATTGAAAAGCTCGCATCGGCCTTCGTCGCCGCGACGATCGCCCCCTAGCCGCCCGGTGCCGGGCAGCCGGCGGAAGCTACTGCGAGGCCCGGGGCCAGATCCCGCCCAGGGTCTGCAGGAATTCCGCTTCGGAAAGGACCTCGATGCGCTGGCCGCGCTCGTGCAGGTCCAGCACCCGGCGGGCCTTGCCCGTGAGGCGTCCGCTGCGGAGGTCCGCCGGTTCGAAACCGTCACCCACCACCAGGACAGTGGTGGCCCGGGTGACGTTGCTGGCCGTTCGGGCGCCGGCGTCGGCAGCGCGTTCCTTTGCCGTCTGCCGGGCCATGCCCAGGTTGCCGGTAAACACCACGGTCTGGCCGTACAGGGGATGCCCCGGATCCGCCAACGGGTTCGGCGGCGGGTTCTCGCCCTCGGAAGGCCAGCCGGACCAGGTTGTGCCCGCCGTGGCCGCTGTGCCGGTGCCCTTGGCCAGGGCGTCCCGGGTGGCCTTGGACAGTTCATGCTCCCCGGGTACGTAGGCAGCCAGCCTGGAGGCCCGCAGGCCCTGGCGAAGGAAGAAATCCGGCATTGACACCGCGCCGCAGCGACGGGCTATGTCCACCATGATGCCGGCGCAGGCACGGGCATCCTCGGTGGCGTCGTGGTGGTTCAGCAGCGGCACGCCCGCGGCTTCCGCGGCAAAAGGCAGCGAGTGCGAAGCCAGCTGGTAGGTGCGGCGGGAATGGACCACTGTGCAGGTGTAGTCGTAGGCGGGCCCGGGCAGCCCGGAAACTTCCAGGGCTGACCGGATCACGCCCATATCAAAAGCGGCATTGTGCGCCACAAGCAGATCGTCGCCGATGAAGGCACCGATCTCGGGAAACAGCTCGCCGAACCTCGGTGCCCCGGCCACCATTTCCGGTTCGATGCCGTGAATGCGCACATTGCGCCGGTCGAAATAGTCGTGTCCCTCCGGCGGCCGCATCAGCCAGGAGGTTTCCTCCACCACGCGCCCGCCGCGTACCTTGACCAGGCCCACGGAGCACGGCGAGCCGCGGAACCCGTTGGCCGTTTCAAAGTCGATTGCGGTAAAGCTCAGTCCCTCGTCAGGCATCGTCGCCGGTCACCGGCTTCCGCCGGTAGCTGCGGATCTTCGCCGTGACAAACCAGACGGCCGCCACCACCACGGCCACGATCACGATCTTCTGGAAGACACCGGCATATTCTTCGACGATGTGCCAGCTTTCGCCCAGGTAGTAGCCGGCGACAATGAAGATGGTGTTCCAGATGAGGCTGCCGGCCGTGGTGAGCGCAGTAAACGTCAGCACGTGCATCCGCTCGATGCCGGCGGGGATGGAGATCAGGCTGCGGAACAGCGGGATCATCCGCCCGAAGAACACCGCCTTGTGCCCGTGCCGCCCGAACCAGGCCTCCACCTTGTCCACGTCTTCCAGGTCCACCAGCGGCACCTTGGCCACGACCTTGCGCATCCGGTCCCGGCCCAGCCAGGCTCCCAGTCCGTAAAGCGCAAGCGCGCCGACGACGGAGCCCAGGGTGGTCCAGAACAGCGCCGCGCCGAGGGAGAAGTTGCCCTGGCTGGCTGCGAAGCCGGCCAGGGGCAGGATGATCTCGCTCGGCAGCGGCGGGAAGAGGTTTTCCAGGGCGATGGCAAGTCCGGCCCCCGGGGCGCCGATGGTTTCCATGATGCCGACGGCCCAGTCGGCCACCCCGCCCAGGGCGGACGGTTCAGCGGCAGAGGAATCGGCCGCGGAGGACTCAGCGGGAGCCGGTCCGGCCGGAACGGGAACTATCCCGGGGGTGGAGGTGGAGGTGGCTGCGGGAAAGGCTTGTGTAATAGTCATCTCCCGCCCAATTCTGCCCCAGGTCCACGGGCCCGGCAGAATCGCGGACCCCGTCCCCGGCGTGTTTGGGACGCATCACACAGTGCACACGCAGAGCAGGTCCAGGGTCAGGAAGCGGTGGCAGCCCCGGCCGCGAGTGCGGTTACCAGCGCCGGCAGCAGGGCCCGGAAGGCCTGGCCGCGGTGGCTGATGGCGTTCTTTTCCGCACTGCTCAACTCCGCGCAGCTGCGGTCCGACCCGGCCGGGACCAGGATGGGATCGTAGCCGAACCCTCCGGTTCCGCGGCGGGCGGTCAGCAGGGTGCCGCGCAGTTCGCCGCGTTCCACGGTTTCCGCCCCGCCGGGCAGCGCCAGGGCTGCGGCGCAGACAAAGGCGGCGCCGCGGTGCGCGGCGGAGATGTCCGACAGCTGGGCCAGCAGCAGGTCCAGATTTGCGGCGTCGTCGCCGTGCCGGCCGGACCAGCGGGCGGAAAAGATGCCCGGCGCTCCCCCGAGGACGTCCACGGACAGTCCGGAGTCGTCCGCCACTGCGGGCAGCCCGGTGGCTGCGGCAACGGCATGGGCCTTGAGCAGGGCGTTCTCCTCAAACGTCACCCCGGTTTCGGCCACGTCGGGAACGCCTGCGGCAGCGGCGTCGATTACCTGGGTATCGACGTCGAGGCCGGGCACCTGCCCGCGCAGCAGTTCACGCAGCTCCCGCAGCTTGCCGGGATTCCGGGTGGCCAGGACCAGCCGGGCGCCGTGCGGGTCCATTTACGCTGTGCCCAGGGTCTGGCGCTGGATGGCGGCCAGCTCGGCGGTCCCCTGCAGGGCCAGGTCCAGCAGCGCGTCCAGCTCGGCCCGGTCGAAGGGTGCGCCTTCAGCGGTGCCCTGGACTTCCACGAACTTACCCGAACCGGTGACCACCACGTTCATGTCCGTCTCCGCACGCACGTCTTCGACGTAGGGCAGGTCCAGCATGGGCACGCCGTCGATGATGCCGACGCTGATGGCCGCCACGGTGTCCAGCAGGGGCGAGGCGTTGCGGGAAATCAGCTTGGCTTCCTTGGCCCAGGCCACGGCGTCGGCCAGCGCCACGTAGGCGCCGGTGATGGCCGCGGTGCGGGTGCCGCCGTCGGCCTGCAGGACGTCGCAGTCCAGCACAATGGTGTTCTCGCCCAGTGCCTTGGTATCGATGATGGAGCGCAGCGAGCGTCCGATCAGGCGCGAAATCTCGTGCGTGCGGCCGCCCAGCTTGCCCTTGACCGACTCGCGGTCGTTACGGGTGTTGGTGGCCCGCGGGAGCATCGCGTATTCGGCGGTGACCCACCCCTTGCCCTCGCCCTTGAGCCAGCGCGGCACGCCCGGGGTCAGCGAGGCCGTGCACAGCACACGGGTGTTGCCGAACTCGATCAGGGCCGAGCCCTCGGCCTGCTTCGACCAGCCGCGGGTGATGGTGATGCTGCGCAGCTGGTCCGGGGTGCGCCCGTCCGCACGCACGATGGTGGCAGAAGGGGCGGGGGTGGAGTCGGTAGTCATGGCTTCAGTCTATCGCCGGCCCGCCGGCCGGCCGTCTACAGGCTGCGTGCCTTCTGGACCGCCAACGGCGCGGTGAAGGGGCTTCCGACGTCGTAGGAGACTCCGGCCACTGCCACGGCCAGGTCTCCGGCGTAGGACTGCCGGGCCTCGGCCACGCTGACGCTGGCGTCATTCCAGACCGGCAGGTGGGTCAGCAGCAGCCGGCGCGCGTTGGCCGCCGTGGCGGCGGCACCGGCGCGGAGTCCGGTCAGGTGCACGCCGGCTATTGCGTCGTCGCGGCCCTCGTGGAAAGCGGCCTCGCAGAGGAAGACATCCGCATCCCGGGCAGCGGCTTCGAGCCCCGGGCAGGAGTCGGTGTCGCCGGAGTACGCCAGGGTGCGCAGCGTGGGAACACCGGCGGCGTCGACGTCGCGGGCCTCCACGCGCAGCGCATAGGCTTCCTCGGCCGGGTGCCGCACCGGATACGGGGTCACCGTGAACGGTCCGATGGCCACGGAACTGCCGGGGCTCCAGTTGAGGAATTCAAAGTCCTCGTGCATGCCCGGCTCCGGGTCCAGGCCGTAGGCGGTGGCCATCCGGTCCGCGGTGGCGGCCGGTCCCCAGACCTTGATCCGGTCCCGGTTCCAGCCGGAGGGATCCCAGTGCACGGCCACGTGCAGCCCGCACAGATCCATGCAGTGGTCCGGATGCAGGTGTGTCAGCAGGACCGCGTCAATGTCCCGCAGGTCCATGTAGCGCTGCAGGGCCCCCAGGGACCCGTTGCCCAGGTCCAGCAGGATGCGCCAGTCGCGCACGCCGTCGTTGGCGGTCACGAGATAGCACGACGCCGGCGAGGCCGGGCCGGGGAAGGAACCGCTGCAGCCTACGATGGTCAGTTTCATGCGGTGCCGTTCCAGGGGACGCCACCCGGCGCGCCCGTATGTTCAGGGGCGTCTGCCCGGGCGGCGGCAACCATCTGCGGGGTGATCCGCGCCATGCTGCCGGTGGGGTAATGCGCAGCCACGTGCTCCACGTGCTGCACGCTGAGGACCTCGGGGCCCAGGAAGCGGCGGGCCAGGAGCTCGAAGGATGCTGAATCGCCGGTGGCGACGAAAGTGTGCTGCGGCGCGGACTGGGCACGGCGTTCGATGCCGTGCGAGATGAGGGCCCGGTAGACGTCCTTGGCGGTTTCCTCGGCGCTGGAGACCAGGGTCACGCCGTCGCCCATCACGTAGGAAATCACACCGGTGAGCAGCGGATAGTGGGTGCAGCCGAGCACCAGCGTGTCCACGTCCTGCGCGCGCAGCGGGGCGAGGTATTCCTCGGCCGTGGCCAGCACATCGGGACCGGAGGTGACTCCCGCTTCGACGAACTCGACGAAGGCCGGGCAGGCCACGGAGGAGACCTGCAGGTGCGGTGCGGCGGCGAAGGTGTCGTCATAGGCCCGCGAGCCGACGGTGGCGGCGGTGCCGATGACGCCGATCCGTCCCGTCCGGGTGGCAGCGACGGCCCGGCGGACGGCCGGCTGGATGACTTCGATGACCGGAATGCCGTAGCGGCGGGTGTAGCGTTCGCGGGCGTCGCGCAGGACGGCGGCGGACGCCGAGTTGCAGGCGATTACCAGGAGCTTGACGCCGGAATCCACCAGCTCGTCCATCACGCCCAGCGCCTTGGCACGGACCTCCGCGATAGGCAGCGGGCCGTAGGGTCCGTTGGCCGTATCCCCCACATACATAATCGCTTCGTTCGGCAGCTGGTCCAGCACCGCGCGGGCAACGGTCAGGCCGCCCACTCCGGAGTCGAAGATGCCGATGGGTGCGTCGGGATCCTTATGCGGCATGGCCGCCTGCGGCTTCCCGGCGGACGCCGGAGCCTTCGCCGGTGCCGTTCCCTGAGTTTTTCCAGACGAGTGGTGTAATGCGGACGGATTGGACGGGTTCGAACTCATAATGACTCGACAATAGTCCTCCCCGATGCATGCGCACATTCGCCGCTGCGTGCCGTTGCTCACAGCGGGAAGCGCGATTCCGCGTCAGGGCAGGTCGCGGAGCAGTGCCTGCATCAGGGTTTCCTGCAGCCATGTGACGAAGTTGTACACCAAGGCGAGGTAACCGTCCACGTCCTGCGCCTTGGACGGGTCGGTGATGTCGTGCAGCCGTTCGGCGTCCTCGTCATCCACCACGCCCAACCGGTCGGCGAGCACCAGGCGTACGTCGTTCAGGGCGCGGGCGAACAGCTGCGCCTGTTCCCGGTCCAGCCGCAGCGGCCCGGTTTCGAGCTGCAGGGCCGCTGCGCGCAGCGCTGCCTGCTTCGATTCGCGCAGGCCCCGTTCCGTGTAGCGGCGGAATTCCAGGGCCTCGCCGTCTTCCGTGGTGCCGTTGGGCAGCAGCCGCAGCAGGGCCGGGTCCTCGGGCGGGACCGCCGAGGAGTCGATGCCCACCATGGCGGCAAGGGGATCTGCATCCGCTGCCGTATCCGGCTCCAGCAGGGACTGCACATCCGAGAAGAGCTTGCGCAGCAGGTCCCGCTCCCCCGGTTCCAGGTTTGCGGTGATGCCCTTGCGGGTGAGCTTGAATCCGGTTGCCACGATATCCGTTCTGTAGTGCGTTGCTTCGAATCGCCGGGACGGGCGGGGCTAGGCTGCGTCGGCCCTTTGGAAGGTGGCCCACAGGCCGTAGGAGTGCATCGCAAGGGTGTCACGTTCGGCAGCCTCCCGGGACCCGGCAGCCACCACCGACTTCCCGGCCTGGTGCACTTCCATCATGAGCCGGTGCGCTTTGGACTCGGAGTAGCCGAAGTAGCTCTGGAACACGTAGCTGACGTAGCTCATAAGGTTCACCGGGTCATTCCAGACAATCACCACCCAGGGGACGTCCGCAGCCACAAGGGATTCAGTCTCCTCGCGTATCAGGGTGTCCGTTCCGGGTGCAGTGCTGGTAGCCATGGCTTCAATTGTAGTGAGGAATCCGTCCCCAACCTCCGGGGCGCCGCCTTCTCCCCAATCGGGATAAGCGGGTTAGAGTTTTGCCTGTGAACAGTCCCGCCGCTTGGCACACGCCCAACTCCGCCCTGTATACGGATCACTACGAGCTCACCATGCTCCAGGCCGCCCTGCACTCCGGCACGGCCTCCCGACGGTCCGTCTTCGAAGTCTTTGCCCGCCGCCTGCCGGACGGCCGCCGCTACGGCATCACGGCCGGAACCGGGCGCATCCTGGAAGCCCTGGAGAGCTTCCGCTTCGAGGAGCGGCAGCTTGAGTTCCTGGCCCGCACCAACGTGGTGGATGAGCAGACCCTGGCCTGGCTGGCCGACTTCCGCTTTTCCGGCAACATCTACGGCTACGCCGAGGGCGAGGCCTACTTCCCGCAGTCGCCGCTGCTCATTGTCGAGTCCAGCTTCGGCGAGGCCTGCATCCTGGAAACCATGGTGCTCTCCATGCTCAACCATGACAGCGCCATCGCCTCGGCGGCCTCCCGCATGACGACGGCGGCCGACGGGCGCCCCTGCATCGAGATGGGTTCGCGCCGCACGCACGAAGAAGCCGCCGTGGCCGCGGCCCGCGCGGCCGTGATCGCCGGTTTCGACAGCACCTCCAATTTGGAGGCCGGGCTGCGCTACGGCCTGAAGACCGTGGGCACCGCGGCGCACTCCTTCACCCTGCTGCACGATTCCGAGAAGGAAGCCTTCACCGCGCAGACGGCCGCCCTCGGCCTCGGCACCTCGCTGCTGGTGGACACCTACGACGTCGAACAGGGCGTCCGCAACGCGGTGGAAGTTGCCGGACCGGCACTGGGCGGCGTCCGGCTGGACTCCGGGGACCTGGTGGCCCAGGCGCGCTGGGTGCGTGACCTGCTGGACGATCTGGGCAACACCGGCACCCGCATCATGGTCACCTCGGACCTGGATGAGTACGCCATCGCGGCCCTGGCTTCGGCTCCCGTCGACGCGTACGGGGTGGGCACGTCCCTGGTCACCGGGTCCGGTGCACCCACCGCCGGCATGGTCTACAAACTGGTCAGCCGCGAAGGCGACGACCACGAGTTCGTGTCCGTAGCCAAGGCCGCGAAGAACAAGATCTCCCGCGGCGGGCGCAAGTACGCCATGCGCCGGCTGGATGAAAACGGCACGGCTACTGCAGAGGTAGTGGGCATCGGCCACTCACCCGTTGACGACGGCAATGACCGCCCGCTGCTGCACCAGTTCGTTGCCGACGGCGAGATCCTGCCCGGCTGGACCGGACCGGAGGCGGTGGCGCGCGCAGCTGCGCGGCATGCCGACTCGCTGGCCGAACTGCCCACCTCGGTGAACCGCCTGCAGCGCGGCGAACCGGCAATCCCCACCGAATACGAGGAGTAAGCATGGCCCGCGCCCTGATCATTGTCGATGTACAAAACGACTTCTGCGAAGGCGGTTCGCTGGCCGTCTCCGGCGGAGCCGACCTGGCCGGTGAAATCACCGACTACGTGGAGAGTTCGGCCGGCCGCTACGACCTGGTCGCTGCCACGCAGGACTGGCACATCGATCCCGGAGCGCATTTCTCCGACACGCCCGACTTCGCCGTGTCCTGGCCCCCGCACTGCGTGGCCGGAACCGCCGGGGCGCAGCTGCATCCGGACCTGGACACCGAACTGGTGGATGCCTTCTTCCGCAAGGGCCAGTACGAAGCGGCCTATTCCGGTTTCGAGGGTGTCCTGGCCCCGGACGAGGAAGTGCCCACGGGCGATCCCGAGGCCGAACCGGACAACGACGGCGAAACGCTGAGCCTGGACGACTGGCTGCGGGACAACGACGTCGACGAGGTAGTGGTCCTGGGCCTGGCCGCCGACTTCTGTGTGCGGGCCACCGCGTTGGACGCCGTGGCAGCCGGATACACCACCGCGGTAATCCCCGAACTGTGCCGCGGCATCAAGCGTGAATCCACCCTCGCCGCCTGGGCGGAGCTGGAGGACGCCGGCGTGGAGATCATCGACCTCTAGCCCCTCCGTACGTCCATCCAGGGGCCGGTTCACCGGCCGGAACTACTTCCGGCCGATGAACCAGTCCTGCAGCTTCAGCAGGCGCTTGTTCAGCTCCTCCTCGTTGGCCTGCGCCACGGGCGGGCCGCCGCAGATCCGGCGCAGCTCGCTGTGCACCACCCCGTGCGGCATGCCCGAACGCGCGGACCAGGCGGAGACGTTCTTGGCCAGCTGGCCGCGCAGCTCCGTAAGGCGGCGGTGGTCCACTACCTCGGGGGGTTCGGCCGGTGCCTGCGCCGCGGCGCCGGTACGCCGGCCCCGGCGGGAGAGCTGCTCATGCTGGCGCTGGCGCAGCAGCATGCTCATCTGGTCCGCGTCCAGGAGCCCCGGAATGCCCAGAAAGTCCTGTTCCTCTTCGCTGCCCAGTGCGCCGCCGGTGCCGAACTCGCCGCCGTCGAAGAGGACGCGGTCGAAGGACGCCTGGGACTCAAGTGCCTCGAACTTCTGTTTGGTCAGCTCACCGGAAGCCTTTTCCTCCCGGTTGGCGGCCTCCATCAGGCTGTCCTCCAGCCCGAAGCCTTCCTCTTCCAGATGGTTGTCCGGGCGGTCCAGGGCATGGTCCCGCTCGACTTCCATCTGGTTGGCCAGTGCCATCAGGTTCGGCACCGAGGGCAGGAACACGGAGGCCGTCTCACCGCGCTTGCGGGCACGCACAAAACGTCCCACGGCCTGGGCGAAGAACAGCGGCGTGGCGGTGGAGGTGGCGTAGACGCCGACGGCGAGGCGCGGCACGTCCACGCCTTCGGACACCATGCGCACCGCAACCATCCAGCGCTGGGTCCCGGCGGAGAACTCCTCGATCTTCTCCGACGCCTTGGCATCGTCGGAGAGGATGACCGTGGGCGACTCGCCCATGATCTTCTTCAGCCAGCCCGCGTAGGCACGCGCGTCGTCGTGGTCCGTGGCAATCACCAGGCCGCCGGCGTCGGGCACGGACCGGCGGACCTCCGTCAGCCGCTTGTCGGCGGCAGCGAGCACTGCCGGGATCCACTCACCGGTGGGGTTCAGCGCCGTACGCCAGGCCTGCGCCGTGATGTCCTTGGTCACCGCGGCCTCGCCCAGCGACGCGGCCATTTCATCGCCGGCACTGGTCCGCCAGCGCATCTGCCCCGAGTAGGCCATGAACATCACCGGACGGACCACGTGGTCCTTGAGCGCCTGTCCGTAACCGTAGGTGTAGTCGGCCTTGGACCGGCGGATGCCGTCACCGTCTTCGACGTACTCCACAAACGGGATGGCTGCCGTGTCGGAGCGGAACGGCGTACCGGTCAGGGACAGCCGCTTCACGGCCGGTTCAAAGGCCTCGCGGATGCCGTCGCCCCAGGACAGGGCGTCGCCGCCGTGGTGGATTTCGTCCAGGATCACCAGCGTGCGGGCGGCTTCCGTTTTGGCCCGGTGCAGCATGGGCTTGGACGCCACCTGCGCATAGGTCACCGCCACGCCGATGAAGCCGTGCCCGTGCCGCCCGTCGGCGTTCTTGAAGTTCGGATCGATCGCCAGGCCCACGCGGGCAGCGGCGTCGGCCCACTGCCGCTTCAGGTGGTCGGTGGGCGCCACGACGGTGATGCGGTTGACGATGCCGCGTTCCACCAGCTCATTGGCCACCCGCAGTGCAAAGGTGGTTTTGCCTGCACCCGGGGTGGCCACGGCCAGGAAGTCGCTGGAGTTGGAGGCGAAGTACTTCTCCAGTGCCTCCGCCTGCCACTGGCGCAGCTTGGGGGCGGTTCCCCAGGCGGCACGTTCGGGGTAGGCGGGCGGCAGGGACGCACCGGCGCCGAAAAGCGTTTCGGAACTCACGCGGGGAACGCAACCTTTCTCATTGCTCGATCGGTTGTTGCCGTGCGGGTGCCGGACGGGGACAGCTGTTGACGCACGCAAACGCGCGCAGGGGTTAACACACAGGTCATGCAGGCATCAGGACTAACTGCCTTCCGTGCGGAAGGCTGGGATACGGGCGGTCACCAGGGCAGCAAAGGCGGATTACTTCCGGCCCTTGGGGCTGTCACCTTCCGGACGCAGGCCTTCGTAGATTTCCTTGCAGGCAGGGCACACCGGAAACTTCTGCGGATCCCGTCCGGGGGTCCAGACCTTGCCGCACAGGGCGATGACCGGCTCGCCGGACAGCGCGGATTCCATGATCTTTTCCTTGCGCACATAGTGGGCAAAGCGCTCGCTGTCGCCGGGTTCCAGCTCTTCGCGAAGTTCTTCACGTTCGATGGTGGCCGTGGACGTACCGTTGTCGTCCAGGCGGCGGGGATCGTTTTCGAAAGGATCGGGAGGCAGGCTCATGCGTCCATCTTAGTACCCGACGCCTACTTGTTGACGGAGACCTGCTGCAGCAGTTCCGGGCCGCGGGCATCCAGCCAGCGCCCGCCCACCCGGATCCCTGCCACCAGCACCACGGCGCCCAGCACCGCTCCGGCGGCAAGCGTCACAACGCCCCACAGCATGCTCTCCGTCACCACTGCAATGACACCCGGCACCAGGACCGGGAGCAGCAGGGCAAAGATGAGCAGGCTGAACACACCCTGTACCAGCAACGACCTGCCGGCAGAACCGGGCGGGGTCTTGAATGCATTTTCGCCGGGCAGCGGCACGTTGTAGGTGTACCGGGCCGAGACCACGCTGGAGAGGCCGAATCCCACCAGCAGCGCACCGAGCCCCACCCCCAGCACCGGCAGCACCAGCGCGGGCCGGCCGGTGATGAGTCCGGGCAGTACCGAGGCCAGCAGCACGGCCGGGACGGCAAATACGGCACAGGCCAGGATCCTGCCGGCCCGGTCCGCCCGGCCGCTGACGCCGGTGGACAGATGGAGCGCAAACGCGGTGTTGTCGTAGGAGACATCGGCGTGCAGCGAAAAGCCCAGGAGGAAGCCGACCAGCGGCCCCAGGGCCAGTGTCACCAGCAGCCCACCGTCCGCGCCCGCGTTGTTGCCGGAGAAGACCAGGACAACGGCCAGCAGCGGGACGATCAGCAGCGAGGCACTGTACCGGGGATCCCGCAGCCAGTAAACGAGGGCCCGGGCCGCAACGGCCCCGGTGGGGGTGGCGGGGAAACGGGCAAACACTCCCAGCCCCGCCGCCTTGCCCCGGGCTGCCGCCGCCTGCGGCGGGTTGACCAGCGCACGCTGCAGCAGAACCTTCCAGGCCAGGACCAGGACCGCCAGGAACACCACCGCAATCAGGGCTTTCACGGCGGCAGCACCGTAGTGTCCCAGTGCTGCGTCCCCGGGTACTGCCCACGCCGCCCCCAGCGGAGTCCAGGACAGTCCGGCGGCGAGGCGGGCCAGGAAGTCTCCGCTGGAGGCTATCCCTTCTCCGATGGCCGAGAGGATGGGTCCGATCAGGACCAGAGGGATCACCAGCAGCAGGGTGCCGGCCTCCCGGAACCTCCGGGAGCCGGTGAGCGACACTGCGGCGGACACCGCCACGCGGGCGGCGATGAGGCAGGTGAACACCGCTACGGGTGCCATCAGCAGCGCTGCGGCCAGGGCACCGGGCTCGCGGTACCAGCTGAGGGCCTGGCCGAGCACGGCCAGTGCGGTGACGGCTCCCGGAATGCCGATCAGGCTGCCCACGGCCAGCCCTGCCAGCAGTTGCGGCAAGGGGATGGCATAGGTGGTGAAGCGGGCCGGGTCCAGGGTCAGGTCCAGTCCGGAGAAGACCACCGGGATAAGTGCCCAGCCCAGGATTGCGGCAGCACCGGCCAGTACCACCACGATGCGGGCCAGCTCGGGATCACTGCCCAGCGCAAACAGTGCCGCCACAAGGAGGGCCAGGATGCCGAGGGCATAAAGCGCCCCCAGGATGATCCCTACCAGCTGCCAGGGGCTGCGGCGCAGTGAGTTGCGCAGCAGCAGCAGCTTCAGCCTCAGAAGGTGCGCAACCATTCCAGCCCCTCCGAGTGTGTGCGTCCGCCGACCAGGGAAACAAAACGTTCCTCCAGGCTGCCTCTGCCCCGGACCTCGTCCACGGTTCCGGCTGCCAGCAGGTTCCCGCCGGCCACCACGGCCACGTGGTCGCACATCCGCTGGACCAGGTCCATCACGTGGCTCGAAACGATCACCGTGCCGCCGTTGGAGACATAGCCCGAGAGGATGTCGCGGATGTTGGCCGCCGACACCGGGTCCACAGCCTCGAACGGTTCATCCAGCACCAGTAGCCGGGGGGCATGGATCAGGGCCGAGGCAAGGGCCACCTTTTTGGTCATGCCTGCGGAGTAGTCCACTACCAGCTTGCCGGCGTCCGCGGTCAGGTCCATGGCCGCCAGCAGATCCTTGGTCCGTGTGGCCACCGTGTCGCGGTCCATACCCCGCAGCAGGCCGGCGTAGGCCACCAGCTGCTCGCCGGTCAGCCGGTCGAACAGCCGGACGCCGTCCGGCAGGATCCCCATCAGGCGTTTGGCTTCCAGGGGATTGGCCCAGACATCGGTGCCGTGCACCAAGGCGGAACCGTGGTCCGGCCGCAGCAGCCCGGTAGCGAGCGAAAGCAGCGTGGTCTTGCCGGCACCGTTGGGTCCGACCAGTCCGTAAAACGAGCCGGCCGGCACGTCCAGGGAAATGCCGTTCACGGCAATCTTTTCACCGAATCTCTTGGCCAGTGCCCGCATGGCCAGGGCCGGGGCGGCATCAGGTGTCTGCGTCATGGGTCCAGATTAGTCCCGGAGCCCGCTTGGGCGGCTCCGCACAAGGGACCAGAAATGGCGCGTTCATCCCGGCCCCGGCTCCGTCCTACGGACTATCGAAGCGGACTAACGAAGGCGGCCAGCCATCGAAGGCAGCGGACTATCGAAGGCCGCGCACTGTCTAGAAGCCCCCGGGACGGGCACCGCGCTCGTACTGCGGAACCCAGGGCAGTTTCTGGTCAAGTTCCGCCGCCGCCCGCAGCCACCAGTGCGGATCCCGCAGCGCCGCACGGGCAATCAGGATGGCGTCCGCGGAACCGGCCGCCAGGATCTCCTCGGCCTGGGGCCCGTTGTCGATCAGCCCGACGGCGGCCGTTGGCATCCCGGATCCGCGGCGGACGGCCTCGGCCAGGGGCACCTGGTAGCCCGGTCCCACGGGAATGGAGGCCCCGGGCACCGCTCCGCCACTGGACACGTCGATCAGGTCCACGCCGTGTTCGCGTGCCTGGCGGGCAAGGGCCACCGAGGATCCTGCGTCCACTCCCCCGGGCATCCAGTCGGTGGCCGAGATGCGCAGCAGCAGCGGCATGGAGTCGGGAATGACGGCGCGGACGGCGTCGATGACCTCCAGGGTCAGTCGGTTGCGGCCGGCTTCGCTGCCGCCCCACCCGTCGGTGCGGGTGTTGACCAGCGGACTGAGGAACTGGTGCAGCAGGTAGCCGTGCGCTCCGTGGATTTCGATCGTGTCGAACCCGGCGTCGACGGCGCGGGTTGCTGCGGCGGCAAAGTCGCGGATGATCCGGCGGATGCCGTCTTCGTCCAGCTGCACCGGCGCGGCGTAACCGCCGAAGGGATCCGCCGTCGGACCCACCGTGGGCCAGCCGCCGTCCGCCCCCGGGACGCTGCCCCGGCCGGCAGCGAAAGGTGCGTAGGTGGAGGCCTTACGCCCGGCATGGGCGAGTTGGATGCCGATGCGTGCCGGGACTGCGCCGTGCCGGTGCACGAAGTCCGTGATCCGTTCCCACCCGGCTGCCTGGTCCGGGTTCCAGATCCCGGCATCCTGCGGGCTGATGCGTCCTTCCGGGCTGACGGCGGCGGCCTCGGTGATGATCAGCGCAGCGCCGCCTGCGGCGAACGAGCCCAGGTGCATCAGGTGCCAGTCGTTGGGGACACCCGGGGCATTTGCGGGATCCGCCGCATTGACGGGATCGGCGGAGTACTGGCACATGGCGGCGAGCCAGCCGCGGTGGGCCAGCTCCAATCCGCGCAGTGTCATGGGGTCGAAGAGGGATACCGGTCCCACCGGAGACACCACCCTAGAACAGCGCGCGTGCGAGTGCGGAGCGGGCCTTGGTGACCCGCGGATCGGAAGTGCCCACCACCTCGAACAGGTCAAGCAGCCTCAGCCGGGCCGTCTCCCGGTCCTCACCGTGCACCCGGGCAATCAGGGCGGTGATGCGGCGGAAGGCGTCCTCCACGTGGCCGCCGGCAACATCCAGGTCCGCTACGGCCAGCTGCGCCTGCACGTTGTCGGGTTCCTCGGCCCCGGCCCTGCGGACCGCTTCGGCGTCGGCGCCGCGGAGGCGGGCCATCAGTTCCACCTGCGCCAGGCCTGCCTTGGCGTCGGCGTCGGCGGGCTGCTCGGCAAGGGCCTTGCGGTAGGCCGCTGCGGCGGCGTCGTAATCCTCGGCGTTGATCGCGTCGAAGGCTTCCTGGTGCAGCGGGGACAGCGGAGCCTCGGCCGCACCCTCCCCGGGTGCGGCTCCGTCCAGCGAACCGTTCACGCCGTTGGTGGCCGCCACCTGCATCAGTTCGGCAACCACTGCCCGGATCTGTTCCTCGGGCAGCGCCCGGTCAAACAGCGGCACCGGCTGGCCCTTGAGGACGGCGGCGACAGTGGGAACCGCAACGGCCTGGAATGCCTGGGCGATCTGTGGATACGCGTCAACGTCCACCCGTGCCAGCAGCAGCCGGCCGTTCTGCTCACCGGCCACTGCCGCGAGGACCGAGGAGACATTCTGCGACTCGGCGCTGGCCCGGGAGTACAGGTCAATAACCACCGGAACATCTGCGGAAAGCTGGACCACCTGGGGGAAGGTCTGCTCCGACACCTCCACCACAAACGGGGACGGGGCCGGGGCGGTTCCGTGGGCCGGGGTGCCGGAGCTTCCCGGGGCGGCTGCCGCCGGCGGAGCCGCCGGGCGGGCCTTGAGGGCGGAGAGGTCGACTGCTCCCCGCAGGTTCACGGGCGAGGGTGCCGCCGGCGACGGGCGGTGGTTCGGTGTGCTCATTTCTTCACCTTATTACGCCGCGCCCCGTCACCGGCAAGCCCGCCCCGGCATCCGCCCGTGGACTACTTCAAGGTGGCCGACATCAGCTGCTGAGCGGCGCCGATCACCAGGGCCTGGCTGCTGTTCCCGGATGCCGGGACGTAGAGCATCACGGCCTCGCCGTGGGTCACGTCGATCCCGGCATCGGTGTTGGGCTGCCCCGTGAGCGCCTGGTAGATGGTGCCCTCCAGATTGATGGAGTCCCCGGCTTCCTTCGGCGTACTGGAGAAGGTGTTGGAGAGGTAGCCGAAGACGATGGCCCCGCCGTCGTCGGTTCGCAGGGCATAGGTCCCGGACGGATCGGCGGTGTGCATGAACGTGTTCGTAGCGAACTCATTCTTGGGGTCAGTCTTGACCTGTTCCTGGAACTTCACCACGTCTTCACTGAACCGGTTGCCGGCGAAGGTCGCCTTGTTGGCGCCCTGCGGGTCGGTCAGGGAATCTGCCAGGGCGTTCACAGCGGTCTGCGGCGACATGGTGAGGCCGTTGTCGGAATCGGCCGGAATCTGGTCGCTGCCGGTGCCGGCGGCCGGCGGCTGCGGGAAGGTGCTGGCCGGGAGCATCTGCACCGCGGACACCAGCTTGTAGTTCTCCCGTGCGGTGGCCTGCACCAGCAGCAGGGCCTGCGGCACCGGGTTGGCCTCGCCCTGCGTGACGGCAACAATGCTGCGCGGCCAGCTGTCCGTTGCGGACACGGACTGCGTCCGCAGGGTCTCGGCGGCCACGGGAACCGGAGCGTCGTGGTCTGCGGCCTTCGCGGTCACTGCGTAGTTCGCCTCGCGCAGGGCGTAGGCCGCACCGGTAACCCGCGGGGTGAGCACCGAAGCGTCCTTGGCCGTATCGCCGGCCTGGACGGTACCCGCCACATCCACCAGGATCCGTTCCAGCTGCGAATCCAGGACCACGGGACGGCTGCCGCCCCCGGTCTCCTGGGCCAGTGCGGGAGCGGGAACCGAGACCAGCAGCAGTGCTGCTGCTGCGGTCGCGGCAAACGCGGGACGACGGCGCCCGGCAGGCTCTGCCGTGAAGGCGGAGGGGGTGTAGGAGTCCTGGCGGGGAGCTGCTCCGGCATCCGCGCCCGCGCTGCGACGGCCGCCGCGGCGCGGAGTGTCTCCGCTGCGCAGGAACCCAAGGGCCAGTCCGAGGACGGCCAGCAGGGCACCGACCACAATCAACGGCACGGCCAGCGGGCGGGTCGCGTCATTTTCCCAAGTCATCGTGACGTCGCCGGGAGCCGGGGCGGTTCCATCGGCAGCGAGCAGGATCTCCCAGTCGCCTTCGGCCGGAGCCTTCCAGTCGTAGGACAGCTCGCCTTCACCGGATTCCTCAACCACCCACAGGTCGGAGCCGGCGGGGTCCGGAGTTGCCGCCTCGCCCTCTTCCGTTGCCATGGCGAGGTCCTCGTCCCCGTCCGCCTGGACCCGGTTGGCGGCGGCTTCGCCTACCCAGGCCTCGACGTCGTTGGCCCGGCCCACCGCCAGCGTGAAGGCGGAGTCCTGGCGGACCGTGATCTTGACGCCGTCGGGATAAGCGGCCAGCAGTTCCGCGTCAAGGACGGTGACCGCGGCCTTGCCGTCCTCCACGACAGCGGAGGCAGACTCGGTCGCCGGGGGCGCCCAGATGGTGCGCTGCCCGATGCCGATAAGCATCAGCAACACCCCGAGGACGATCAGCGGAACTGCAAATTTGTTTCGCACAACTTACCTATCTTTTGTCAATGACATCTTGGACGGCGCATTTTCCGGCCGGCAGGCAGGATCCGGGCACCGGTTTACGGCGGCCCTGGCGCAGCGGTTTCTCAGTTGTCCTGGCACTTTATAACCCAATGGTAACGAAATCCCCATCCACCTCCCATTCGCGGGGTGCCGGCGTACTGCCGTCTCCGTTCCGTACTGCGGGAGCAACCGGCCGGAAGGCGCCCCGGCTGGTAGGGTTTCGCAACGTAGCAAGAGGCAGGAAGAACAGAGGGAGAACGCACGCGATGAGCGAGAACGAGGACGTCCCCGTCCACGCACCGCTCCCCGGTCCGGACGCGAAGAACCGGGATGCGGCGCAGCCGGAACCCGCCGAATCCGCATCCGGTCCCGGCCGGAACCGGATGCCCGGTTTCCTCTCCACAGCGGCGGACCGCGTCCGTTACAGCCTGCGCCACGGCGTGCCCGGCGCCCGGCCCCGGCGCCGTTTTGAGATCCCGCCCGAGGACGGGACCGTCAGGGTGGACCCCGATGTGCGCCTCCCCGACGAACGGCTCGCCGTCAGCGGTGCCGAACATGCCCCGGAAGCCGACGCGGGCAGCCTGCGGGCCCATCCCATCTACTTCGGTTTTATGCTCACGGTCGGCGTGGGCCTGGCCCTGCTGCTGTATTTCGTCATCACCAACGTGGGCGAACTGCTGGTCTGGATAGGAGCGGCGCTGTTCATTGCGCTGGGGCTTGACCCGGTGGTCCGCTGGCTGGCCGCGCGGCGCATCCCGAGGCCGGCGGGAATCGCCATCACGGTGCTGGTGCTGGCCGGCGTCGTTGCCGCGTTCTTCGCCACGCTCATCCCCACCATCGTCAGCCAGACCTCCGACATTGTCTCCAAGACACCGGGATACATCGACAATTTCCTGGCTTCGGATTTCTTCCTCAACATTGACCGGCAGTTCCAGGTCCGTGACCGCATCGATGAGGAAGTCACGAAGTTCTTCTCCAACAGCGACGCTGTGGGAGGCATCTTCGGCGGGGTGCTCAGCGTGGGCACGGTGATCGCCAACGGGCTGTTCGGCGCGCTGATCATCCTGGTCCTGACCCTCTATTTCCTGGCCTCCCTGCCTTCCATGAAGAAATGGGCCTACCGGCTGGCACCGCGCAGCCGCCGCCGCCGGGTGGAGGCATTGTCGGAGGAAATCACGGGCAGCGTGGGCAACTACGTGATCGGCCAGGGTTTTGTCGCCCTGCTCGATGCCACCTACGCCTTCATCGTGATGACCATCACCGGAGTCCCGTTCTCCGTGCTCCTGGCCTTTGTGGTGGCGCTGCTGGCCTTCATCCCCCTGGTCGGTCCGCCCATTGCCCTGGTGCTGGTGTCTCTGGTGGCGCTCACCGAGGGGTGGCAGACGGCGGTGGTGTTCGCCATCCTGTACATGGCCTACCTCCAGTTCGAGGCGTATTTCATCTCTCCGCGCATCATGCAGCGGGCGGTGGCGGTGCCCGGCGCGGTGGCCGTGATCGCCGTGATTGCCGGAGGCTCACTGCTGGGCGTCCTGGGTGCCCTCATCGCCATCCCGACGGCAGCAGCCACACTGCTGCTGCTCAAGGAAGTCTTTATCGCCCGGCAGGACCACCACTAGCAGCCGGTCCTCCGGCCCCGGGGTCAGTACCTGCGCCGGATGCGCCAGCAGTGGCTGTGCCAGTGCCGGCGGCCCTCCACTGCCGCCTGGCGGCCCAGCAGGGAATCCTCCTGCCACACCACCAGGTGCGGGGTTCCCGGCGGGATGACCTGGCCGCAGCCGGGGCACCGGTAGTCCTTGGCAGCGTTCTTCGCCGTGATCTGCCGCACGGACCATTCGCCGTCGGGGCCGCTTTCGCGCCGGGGAATTCCGGCACGGGTCCGCTCCAGATCCACGTCCGGGGCGGGCGCCGCCCACTTGCGGCGGGCATTCCTACCGGCGGGGCTGCCGGCGGCGGGCGCACGGCGGGGACGGTTGGAACGGGGCATAGAAGTCATTTTGCCGCAGATCAGCCGGTAAAGTGCAACTGTGCGTTTAGTAATAGCCCGCTGCTCCGTTGACTACGTCGGCCGCCTCCGTGCCCACCTGCCCCTGGCCGTACGGCTCCTGATGGTCAAGGCCGACGGTTCGGTCCTGATCCATTCCGACGGCGGATCCTACAAACCGCTGAACTGGATGAGCCCGCCGGCGACCATGCGCAGCGTGGAGCCGGACGAAACCGACGCCGAGGCCGGCGTCACCGAGGTGTGGAACGTGCAGAGCGCCAAGACGGACGACCGTCTGGTGATCAGCATCCATGAGCGTTTCTCCGACGTTTCCCATGATCTGGGTACCGATCCCGGCCTCATCAAGGACGGCGTGGAAGCGGACCTGCAGCGGTTGCTGGCCGAACAGATCAACCGGCTGGGCGAGGGTTATACGCTGATCCGCCGCGAGTACATGACAGCCATTGGCCCGGTGGACATCCTGGCCCGGGACTCCACCGGTGCCACCGTGGCGGTGGAACTGAAGCGCCGCGGTGATATCGACGGCGTGGAGCAGCTGACCCGCTACCTTGAACTGCTGAACCGGGATCCGTTGCTGGCTCCGGTCAAAGGCGTTTTCGCCGCCCAGCAGATCAAGCCCCAGGCCCGGGTTCTGGCAGAGGACCGCGGCATTTCCTGCCTCACGCTCGACTACGACGCCATGCGCGGCGTCGACGACCGCGACTCGCGTCTTTTCTGAGGACCGGCGTCTTTTCCGGCGTAGGGCAGCATGCCTCCCCACCCGTAGGCGCGGTGCCTAGAATCGGTGCATGACGCCTACGGCTCCCAATGACAACCGCGGCTTTCTGCGGGGTACCGTCCTCACCCCTGATGACCTGGTGCCCGACGGGGTCCTTGCCTTCGAAGCGGACCGGATCGTGTACGCGGGGCCGCAGGCGGGTTTTGCCCCCTCGGGCTGGCCCGAAGCGGTCCCGGTGCCCGACGGGGCACTGATCCTTCCCGGGCTCGTTGACCTGCACTGCCACGGGGCCCTCGGCCGGGACTTCACCACTGCGGACGACGGCGGGGCGCGGCACGCCGCTGCCTTTCTGCATGCCTCCGGCACCACCACGCTGCTGGCCACCGCGGTCCCGGCCCCGCGGGCGGAACTCCTCGCCGCAGCGGCACGGCTCGGAGCACTGGCACGGGAGGGAATGGTGGCCGGTATCCATGCCGAAGGCCCCTTCCTCTCCCCCGCCCGGCACGGACCCCACGATCCCGCCTATCTGCTGCCCCCGGACCCCGCGTTGGTGGATGACCTGCTGGCGGCCTCGGAAAATGAACTGGTCACCATGACCTATGCTCCGGAACTTCCCGGCGCCGAGGACCTGGTGGACCTGTTGGTGAGCCGGGGAATCACGCCGTCGCTGGGACATACGGATGCCGATGATGCCACAGCCGCCGCATCGCTTGAGGCGGCGCGCGAGGAGCTGGAAGAGGCGGGATTTGACGGGTACGCCCCGCGGCCAACGGTGACACACCTGTTCAACGGCATGCCTCCGTTGCACCCCCGCTCCCCCGGCGCGGCGGCCGCGTGCCTGCGCGCCGCACGGCGCGGGGAGGCCGTGCTGGAAGTCATCGCCGACGGGGCCCGCCTGGACCCGGCCATGCTGCGGACCGTGTTCGAGCTTGCCGGCGGAGACAACGTAGCCCTGGTCAGCGCTGCCATGGCAGCCCCCGGCGGGGCCGGCGGCACCACCACCCTCCTGCAGTGCCTCGCCCGAGCAGTGGAGGCAGGCGTACCGCTGGCGGATGCCGTGCGTTCCGCCACCGTGGTGCCTGCGGACGTGCTTCGGTTAGCCGATGAAGTGGGGGCGCTGCGCCGCGGGCTGCGGGCTGACGCACTGGTGGTTGGCCCGGACCTGGAGCTGCACGCGGTCCTGCGCTGCGGGAGCTGGCTGCCTGCCCCGGAATCACTTGGGAAATAGTTCAAAATATTTGGTTTTGAGCATTGACCCCGGAAATCGCTTATGCCACTCTATTACCAAGTCTTTGTGTAGGTGTTTTTTCATGCTCGCAAGACCGTTGCGAGCGAGAAGCTCCTCAAGGAACTGCTGAATGGCAAGAACTTGGGCTTTCTTGCTTCAGTAACACAGCCGGCACGGAGCGTGCAGGTAAGTTCCATAAATGAGGAGAAATAATGGCTCAGGGTACCGTCAAATGGTTCAACGCTGAAAAGGGCTTCGGCTTCATCACCCCGGACGACTCCGACGGCGACGTCTTCGTCCACTACTCCGAGATCCAGACCAACGGATTCAAGACCCTCGACGAGAACCAGCGCGTTTCCTTCGAGATCGGCCAGGGCGCCAAGGGCCCCCAGGCCACCGGCGTAACCGCCCTCTAAGCGAGCGTCTTCGAAACATTTGGGAAAGCCCCCGGCAGTCGCCGGGGGCTTTCCCTTTTATGTGCCGGGACGCTATCCGCGGCGCCGGGCTACATTCGCACCCAATGCGCGAAGATTCGCCATGAAATTCTCATAACCCCGATCAATATGGTCAACCCCGCGCACCTCCGTGGTGCCGTCCGCCGCCAGCCCGGCAATAACCAGGGCAGCACCGGCGCGGATATCGTTCGCCACCACCGGGGCACCAGAAAGAAGCGGCACCCCCTGGATCAAGGCATGGTGGCCGTCCAGGCGGACCACGGCACCGAGCCGCGCCAACTCCGAGGTAAAGCCCCACCTCGCTTCAAAGACGTTCTCCGTGACCATCCCGGACCCGCTGGAGACCGCGTTGAGGGCCACCACAAACGGCTGCAGGTCCGTGGGGAAGCCCGGATAGGGCAACGTGGACACGTTGATGGGATCGGGCCGTGCGGGGCCCTTCACCGAGAACCAGTCCTCCCCCGTGCTGACCTCGCATCCGGCCTGCACCAACTTGTCCAGCACTACGGCCAGCGCTGAGGCATCCGCGGAGCGCACTTCGATCTCGCCCCCGGTAATCGCCGCGGCGAACGCCCAGGTCCCGGCCACGATCCGGTCCGGAACCACGCGGTGCACCACGGGACGCAGTTCTCCGACGCCGTCAATCACCAGCGTATTGGTGCCGACCCCGCCGATCCTGGCCCCCATCGCATTGAGCATCTGCGCAATGTCGCTGATCTCCGGCTCGCGGGCCGCATTGTCAATCACCGTCCGACCGCGGGCCAGGGTGGCAGCCATCATCAGGTTCTCGGTGGCGCCAACGCTCGGGAAATCCAGGATGTGCGCCGCACCATGCAGGCCTTCCGGAACCGAGGCCACCAGGTAGCCGTGGTCTATGCCGATCTCCGCCCCCATCAGCTCGAGCCCGGAGCGGTGCATATCCAGCCCGCGGGAACCGATGGCGTCTCCGCCGGGAAGGGCAACCTCGGCACGGCGGCAGCGGGCCACCAGCGGGCCCAGCACCGAAATGGACGCCCGCATGGCACGGACCAGGTCGTAGTCAGCCTGGTGGCCCAGTTCTGCCGGTACGTCCACGGCAACCGTGGCGGCTTCGACGTCGTAATCCACCGTGCAGCCAAGGCGGCGCAGCAGCTCGGCCATGATCCAGACATCCTGGATATTGGGCACATTCGTAATCACGGACCGGCCCTGGGCGAGCAGCGTGGCGGCCATCAGCTTCAGGACGCTGTTCTTCGCCCCCGGGACGGTGACCGTGCCCCGCAGAGTTGACGGACCGGTAACAACAATGACGTCTTCCATTACTCCATACTAGGCGGAGGGGGCACCGCCCCGGGCAGCCGCAAAAGGCCCGGCAGTGCAAAAGGCCCGGCAACAAAAAAGGCACAGGGAAGAATCCCTGTGCCTTTGCAGCCGGCTAGCGCCAGGTGCCGATGCCGACCACGGGGCCGGCCTCGACCCAGGACGAAAGTCCGGTGTACGCCTCGTAGGTCATGGCCACCAGGACAACACTGCCCTGGTAGTTGAGCCGGACCACAACGGCGCCGGGCTGGATGCGGGCCCGCTCGGCTTCGGTCGGCTCCCGCCAGCCGCCCATCTCCAGCGAACTGCGCAGGAAACGGTACGGCGGACGGGGGCTGAGCGAAACCAGGCGAAGCCACTCCAAATGGGTGTCCGTATAACGGCAAACCCCCATCCGCCACCCGCCGGGCGGGAAGCAGATGGAGGCGTCAAGAGTTCCCAAGGTGCGCCGCAGCTGGCTGCGGCGCACCCAGAAAAGCACTACTGCCAGGACGAGCAGCCCGAACAGGGCTGCCAGCGCTAGGAACACGTAGGAGCTCTCCATCGGTGGGGGTCAGCGGATCCCGGCGGTTGCTTCGTTGGTCACCTTGGCATTGTCGGCCACGATGACCACACGGTTGTTGTCCACGGAGAAGAACCCTCCATCGACGCTTACCTCAATGCGCGAGCCGGAGACCGGCTCGATGGCCAGCGTACCTTCGGCCAGGATGGCCAGCACCGGAGAGTGTCCGGGAAGGATCCCGATCTCGCCGTCGCTGGTGCGGGCCTTGACCATCTTTGCCGCTCCCGACCACACGAAGTGGTCGGCTGCCACAATCTCAACTTCGAGTTCGTTCGCCATGTGGCTTACTTCCCGGTCTGCTCTTGGATCTTCGCCCACTGACGCTCGACATCGTCCATGCCGCCGACGTTGAAGAAGGCCTGCTCGGCGATGTGGTCCACGTCGCCGTCGCAGATGGCCTTGAAGCCCTCGATGGTGTCCTTGACGGAAACCGTGGAGCCTTCAACACCGGTGAACTGCTTGGCGGTGTAGGTGTTCTGGGAGAGGAACTGCTGGATGCGGCGTGCACGCGACACGACGATCTTGTCTTCTTCCGAGAGCTCGTCAACACCGAGGATGGCGATGATGTCCTGCAGTTCCTTGTTCTTCTGGAGGATCTGCTTGACGCGGATGGCCGTGTCGTAGTGCGCCTGGCCAACGTACTGCGGGTCGAGGATGCGCGACGTCGAGGTCAGCGGATCCACGGCCGGGTACAGGCCGCGGGATGCGATTTCACGGGAAAGTTCCGTGGTTGCGTCCAGGTGGGCGAACGTGGTGGCCGGAGCCGGGTCGGTGTAGTCGTCAGCAGGGACGTAAATGGCCTGCATGGACGTGATCGAGTGACCCTTGGTGGAGGTGATGCGCTCCTGCAGCAGACCCATCTCGTCAGCCAGGTTCGGCTGGTAGCCCACAGCGGAAGGCATGCGGCCGAGAAGGGTGGAAACCTCGGAACCTGCCTGCGTGAAGCGGAAGATGTTGTCGATGAAGAGCAGCACGTCCTGGTTCTGCACATCGCGGAAGTACTCCGCCATGGTCAGGCCGGACAGGGCCACGCGAAGGCGCGTTCCCGGCGGTTCGTCCATCTGGCCGAATACAAGGGCCGTGTCCTTCAGGACGCCTGCCTCTTCCATTTCAACCCAGAGGTCGTTGCCTTCACGGGTACGCTCACCCACGCCGGCGAAGACCGAGGTACCGCCGAAGTTGCGGGCCACACGGGTGATCATTTCCTGGATCAGCACGGTCTTGCCGACGCCGGCACCGCCGAACAGGCCGATCTTGCCGCCCTTGATGTACGGGGTCAGGAGGTCGATCACCTTGATGCCCGTTTCGAGCATCTCGGTGGAACCCTCAAGGTCCGCGAAGTTCGGAGCGGAACGGTGGATCGGCCAGCGCTCGGAGATTTCCAGCTTGTCGGCAGGAACATCGAGGGGCTCGCCCAGGACGTTGAAGATGTGGCCCTTGACGCCGTCACCCACGGGGACGGAGATGGGGGCACCGGTGTCGACCACGGCTGCGCCGCGGACCAGGCCGTCGGTGGCCTGCAGGGAGATTGCACGAACGAGGTTGTCGCCCAGGTGCTGGGAGGTCTCGAAGGTGATGGTGCGCTTGGCGCCGTTGACCTCAAGCTCGGTGGTCAGGGCGTTGTAGATGGTGGGGATTGCGTCAGCCGGGAATTCGACGTCGACAACCGGGCCAATGACACGGGCGATACGGCCTGTGGCGCCCGGTGCTACGGAGGTTGCTCCGTGCTCGGCAGTTTGGGCAGTCATCTCTCTCACTTCACTCAGTTAGATGGCGTGTGGACTAAGTTTTGTTTTGCTTTGGAGCCTGGCGTGATGCGGCCGGTCAGGATGCGCTGAGCGCGTCCGCACCGGCAACGATCTCGGAAAGCTCCTGGGTGATTTCAGCCTGACGGGCGTTGTTGCGAAGTCGCGTGTACTTCTTGATCAGGTCCGTGGCGTTGTCACCTGCGGCCTTCATGGCGCGCTGGCGGGCTGCAAGCTCGGAAGCGGCGGCCTGGAGCATGGCTGCGAAGATGCGCGACTCGATGTAGCGCGGCAGCAGTGCGTCCAGGACCTTTTCGGGCTCGGGCTCGTATTCGTAGAGGGGCAGGAACTCAGCGTTGGGCTGTGCTTCTTCCTCCACTACCTCCAGCGGCAGCAGCCGGATGACCGCAGGTTCCTGAATAACCATGGACTTGAAGCGCGTGTAGACAATGTGGATTTCATCCACGCCGCCGTCTTCGTAGGCCGTATTGAAGTCATCGAGGAGTGCCTTGCCGATTTCTCGGGCTGTTTCGAACTCGGGTGCGTCGGTACCGCCGGTCCAGACCCGTTCCACTGAACGGTTGCGGAATTCGTAGTACGCCTGCGCCTTGCGTCCGACAAGGTAGGTCTTAACTTCCTTGCCCTCTTCACGGAGCAATTCATTAAGTGCTTCGCCCTGCTTGAGGACACCGGCGGAGTACGATCCGGCAAGACCGCGGTCGGAGGTCATGATGACCACGGCTGCACGCCGGATCTGCTCCGGTTCGGTCGTCAGCGGATGGTCGATCTCCGACTGGGATGCCACAGCAGAAACGGCACGGGTGATCGCATTGGAGTAAGGCAGTGACGCAGCCACACGGGTGCGCGCCTTTCCGATGCGAGAGGCAGCAATCAGCTCCATCGCCTTGAAGATCTTCTGCATCGACGTGGTCGACGCAATCTTCTGGCGGTAGACCCGAATTTGGGCTCCCATACTTTTCCTTTCAGTTCCTAGCGTTCGAACTAGGGGCTAAGGCAATGGCCAGGGGTTCCGCTGCCGGGCGTGATGCCCGGCAGCGGAACTTCCCAGGCCGCTAGCGCTTCTGCTTGACGATCTTTTCCTGGTCTACGGAGTCCTCGTCCAAGGCCGAGGTCTCTTCGTTGCCGGCAGCAACCATGCGGTTGTCGCCTTCGCCGAAGAAGCCCTGCTTGAAGTTGGTGATGAGCGTCTTCATCTCATCAACCGTGGAATCCTCGAGCTTGTTCGTCTCGGCCAGGACGGTCATGACGGACGAGGAGTGGCGTACGTGCTCCAGGAACTCGGACTCGAAGCGGCGGACGTCCTCAACGGGGACGTCATCCAGGTAGCCGTTGGTGCCCATCCAGATGGAGACAACCTGGTCTTCCACCGGGTACGGCGCGTACTGGCCCTGCTTGAGCAGTTCCATCAGGCGTGCACCGCGGGTCAGCTGCTGGCGGGAAGCCGCATCCAGGTCCGAGGCGAACATGGCGAATGCCTGCATGTCCCGGTACTGGGCCAATTCCAGCTTCAACGTACCGGAGACCTTCTTCATGGCCTTCTGCTGGGCGGCACCACCAACGCGGGACACCGAGATGCCCACGTCGACTGCCGGACGCTGGTTGGCGTTGAAGAGGTCCGACTGCAGGAAGATCTGGCCGTCGGTGATGGAGATGACGTTGGTCGGGATGTAGGCCGAGACGTCGTTTGCCTTGGTTTCGATGATCGGCAGGCCGGTCATCGAGCCGGCACCGAGCTCGTCGGAGAGCTTGGCGCAACGTTCCAGCAGACGGGAGTGCAAGTAGAACACGTCGCCCGGGTAGGCTTCGCGTCCCGGCGGGCGGCGCAGCAGCAGCGACACGGCGCGGTAGGCTTCGGCCTGCTTGGACAGGTCATCAAAGATGATGAGGACGTGCTTGCCGCCGTACATCCAGTGCTGGCCGATGGCCGAGCCGGCGTACGGTGCCAGGTACTTGAAGCCTGCGGGGTCGGATGCCGGGGAGGCCACGATGGTGGTGTACTCCATGGCGCCCTGGTCTTCCAGCGTGCGCTTGATCTCGGCGATCGTGGACGCCTTCTGGCCGATGGCTACGTAGATGCAGCGAACCTGCTTCTGGACGTCGCCGGACTCCCAGTTGGCCTTCTGGTTCAGGATGGTGTCCACGGCAATGGCGGTCTTACCCGTCTTGCGGTCACCAATGATCAGCTGGCGCTGGCCGCGGCCGATCGGAATCATGGCGTCGATAGCCTTGAGACCGGTCTGGAGCGGCTCGTGGACCGACTTGCGCTGGGTAACGCCGGGTGCCTGGAGTTCCAGTGCACGGCGCGCTTCAGCCTGGATCGGGCCCAGGTCATCCATCGGCTCGCCCAGCGGGTCCACAACGCGGCCCAGGAAGGCATCGCCTACGGGTACGGACAGGACTTCACCGGTGCGGTGTACTTCCTGGCCTTCTTCGATACCGGCGAAATCGCCAAGTACCACGACACCGATTTCACGGGTGTCAAGGTTCTGGGCGAGGCCCAGCGTGCCGTCCTCAAACCGAAGCAGCTCATTCGCCATAACGGAGGGCAGGCCCTCCACACGGGCAATGCCGTCGCTGGCGGTGGTTACGCGGCCAACTTCAACGCGCTCTGCGTTTCCGGGTTCGTAGGACGCCGCGAATTCGTTCAACGCATTACGGACGTCGTCGGCGTTGATGGTCAATTCGGCCATCTGCAGTCCCTGCTCTCCTATGTTGTGATCATCGCTTCGAGCCGATGACCGTGATTGGTACTCAATTGTTTCTCGGGCCGTTTCCGGCCGTGACTAGACAGCGAGCTTTCGGCGAAGTTCTGTCAGACGCGTCGCAACGGTGGAATCAACTACTTCATCCCCCACTGTGACACGGATGCCGCCGAGAATCGCCGGGTCCACGTTGACGTTGATCTTCAGCTCGCGGCCATACAGCCCGTTGAGGGAGGACTGCAGACGCTTCTGCTGCTCCTGCGTCAGCGGACGGCTGGACTGCACATCGGCAATCCACCGCTGCTGCCGGCCGGCTACCAGTTCCATAAAACGGGTGACCAGTGCCGAGGGGCGCAGGCCGCGCGGGGCGGTAACTGCCTGCTTCACCAGCACCTTTGCTTCGGCTCCCATGCCCGGCACAAGCTTCAGCGCCAGCTCGGAACGCGCTGCGGCCGAGGCCTGCGGTTCCTGCAGGGCACGCTGCACCTCGTGGTTGGCTGCAACTACCTGGTTGAAGCGGAACAGTTCGCTTTCCAGTGCTTCAAGGTTGGCCAGGCCGGGGCCCTTGTTTTCCGCCACTGCGGAAACAACCGTTGCGCCCAGGGTTTCCAGGGCGTCGCCGAGGTCACGCGCTGCGCGCCACCGCGACTCAACCAGGGAAACAACAAGCTGCTCGGCATCGGCGGAAACCTTGCCGCGCACCAGCTTGGAGACCAGGGATGCCTTGGCAGAGGCTTCACGAGCCGGATCCGTCAGGGCACGCAGCAGTCCAGCGTCGCTGTCCAGCAGGCCCAGAATTCCAAAGAGTTCTTCAGCCAGGGACAGGCTCGCCGTCGGAAGCATGGCTTCCAGCTTTTCCTGTGCCGCGGCCAGTGACTCGCTCGATATACCTGCCATTACTGGACCGCACCTGCGTTCTGGTTATCCAGGTCGTCAAGGAAGCGGTCAACGACACGGGCTGCGCGGGCATCATCGGCGAGGGATTCCCCGACGATCTTGCTGGCAAGCTCCGTGGCGAGGGTGCCCACTTCACTGCGGAGGGAAACGACAGCTGCCTGGCGCTCCGCCTCGATGGCGACGTGGGACTGTTCCATGATGCGGGCGGATTCTGCGCCGGCCTTGGCCTTGAGGTCGGCAAGGATCTGGGCGCCTTCGGCGCGTGCTTCCTCGCGGATCCGGTTGGCCTCGGTACGGGCGTCAATCAGCTGCTGCTTGTATTCGTCCAGAGCCGCGCTGGCCTCGGCCTGTGCGGCTTCGGCCTTCTTGAGTCCGCCTTCGATGGCCTCGGTACGCTCTGCATACGTCTTCTCGAACATCGGGACGACGAACTTGACCACGATGAACATCAGCACAGCGAAGCCAAGCAGTGTTACGAGGATCTCCCAGATGTTTGGGATCAGAGGATTCGCGCCTTCTTCAGCGGCGAGGATTAGTGCCTCGTTCATTTCAATCCGTCCTATCTACTTGGTTAGGAAAATACGCGCTGAAGTTAGCTGAGGACGAACGCGAAAACCAGACCAAGGATAGCCAGTGCTTCAGTCAGTGCCAGGCCCAGGAAGGCGATGGGCTGCAGGACGCGCTGAGCCTCCGGCTGGCGGGCAACACCGTTGATGTAGGCAGCGAAGACCAGACCCACGCCGATGGCGCCGCCGATGGCGGACAGACCGTAGCCGACGAGGTTGATGTTGCCGTTGATTTCACCAATCATTTGGCTTGTTCCTTTCAAGATGCCCCGGAGGGCAGGTTGTGTGGTTCAGGGGTTTCCCCCGGAAGGGGGAGGTTTAGTGTTCCTCGGCGATGGAGCCTTGGATGTAGATCGCGGTCAGCAGGGTAAAGACATACGCCTGCAGGACCTGGATCAAAACTTCGAACAGGAACATGGCGACGCCGCCGATCAGGGTGAGAGCACCCAGCGGCTTCAGCAGTCCCTCAGCCTCGAGCAGCAGGAACGAGGTTCCGGCACCCGCAAGCATGATGATCAGGTGGCCCGACAGCATGGTCGCGAAGAGTCGCAGGCTGTGAGTGATCGGGCGGACCAGGAAGGTGGAGATGATCTCGATCAGCACCACCAGGGGGAGGATGGCAATGGGCACACCGGACGGCACCGTGGCGTACTTGAAGTAGGCGATGCCATGCTTCTTGATGCCGAGGATGATCCAGGTGAAGTACACAATGCCTGCCAGGGCGTAGGCCGTACCCACGTGGGACGTGGTTGGCAGCTGCGCCAGCGGAATGCTGCCCCAGAGGTTGTTGATCAGGATGAAGAAGAAGAGTGAGAACAGCAGCGGGGTGAAGGCCCTGAAGTCCTTTTCACCGATGATGTCGCGTCCGATCGAGTTGCGGACGAAGTTGTAGCTCCATTCGCCCAGGAACTGCAGCCGGCCCGGGACCATCTGGCCCTTTCGGGCAGCGGCCACGAAGAACCATCCGAGAATGAGGACGGAAAGAAGGATAAGCAGCATCTGCTTACCGAATCCCTCTCCACTTTCGGCGCCCCAGGGAAGGATCTCAGGGAGGTGCATGTCTTCGAGGGTGGGTGGAACGAATCCCTCGTCATTGGAGGCGGGAAGCGCAAGCGCGATCAACGCGTTTCCTCTCTGCTGTGTCCATCGTTGGGCATATCATTGGCGGGCACGCACGAGGTGCGCCCTCTATTCAGGTTTTGTGAAATCAATTCGATTTATCCGTATCCGGCTGTTTTCCGCCCTTTGCGGGTCGGTCCGCAGCAGTGGTCAGCCTGTGGGCGGCGGCCACATAGTAGCCACTGACTGCCCCCAGGACGATACCGGCCGGCAAAATCCAGCGAGTTCCCAGGAGACTATCCAGGCTCCACCCTATCAAACCCAGGGCGATGATTCCCGCCAGCAGGTACTGCACCGTTGCGCGGCGCCTGGAGGAGGGAGCTTGGAAGGCTGCGGGACCGGAGGAAGGCTGCTTTTGAGGCATGTCAGGCTCCCTTACGGGCAGGTTCGGGGGTTTCGGTAAATACCAGGTGCCGGGTCCGGGCAAAGGCCCGGATCTCCGTTGCCTGCCATAGAACCACGGCGCCGACGGCAGTCAGGGCAAACCATTCTCGGTGCAGCCAATCAGGCGTGCCCAATCCAAAAAGAATGACGGCGAAACCCACGATCTTAATCGCATAGGTCACCACAAACATTCCGATTGCGCCCGAAGGATTCCTGCGGCCCACGAAATGTCCCACCAGGAGGCTGATTCCGAAGAACGCCGCGATCAGGAACCAGCCGAGCACCGAGCTCACTGCGGCATCCAGACCCGTAAACACTGCGGCTGCTGCCGCGGCCAGGACAGCGGCGCCGCCGGTCACGGCAAGCGCCTTCCCGAGAATCCCCAGCCAGGGGGCCGTCGTCGGCCCGGAGGGGGTCAGGAACCCGGCATCGCGGGAACCGTCTGTGGATCTCATGGTGTGGGCAGTCTTCCTTGCCTGTGATCTGGTGCGTGGCGTCGTGCGTCTCGTGTCCGGAGTCGGGAACCCCGGGAAACTCCGCGGAGTTACCGCGACCCTTGAATTCTACAGTACATAGAAGAAACCTCCGGCAACCGTGTCCCGGGCCTCCGGACGCGGCTGCACGGACCCCGTCAGTGGGCGTAGCGGCGGCTGAAAATGCCCGGAGACGCGAGGTAGAACACCACTACCGCCACGGAGAAAAGGACTCCGGCCGAGGTGGCGCCGGCGCCGGCACCGGCCGTGAACAGGCCTGCCAGCCCGACGGCAAGGGTGCAGCCGGTGACGAACAGTGAAACCTGGACGTGGCTGAGGCCGGTGTCAGTCAACCGCTGGTACACGTGCGAGCGATGCGCCGTGTACCACCGCTCCCCCCTGCGCACCCGGCACAGGAGCGTGGAGAACGTGTCCGCCAAGTACACCAGGATCGGGAAGAGCAGGTACTCCACGTACACACCGGCCAGAAAGGCCGCCACCGCAATACCGGCTATTGACGCACCGAGCAGGTAGCTGCCGACGTCGCCGAGGAAGACGTGGCCCCGGCCCAGGTTCCAGGGCAGGAACGCGGCAAAGGCCGCTGCCGTGACGGCACCGGCCACGGTGAGCCAGATGTGGTCCGACAACACGCCGCTGAGGGAATACAGGATTCCCACTACGAGCCCGTGCAGCCCGGAAATGCCGTTGATGCCGTCCATGAAGTTGGCCACGTTGATGTAGGCCGCTATGGCCAGTCCGCCTACCGGAATCCACCACCAGCTCTGTTCCATGGTCCAGGCCAGGGCGGCGGTGGATGCCAGGCCGATGGCCAGCTGGCTGCCGGCACGCACCCGTACGGAGACGCCCCGCCAGTCCTCGATCCAGCCCAGCAGTGCTGCCAGTCCAATGGTGACAATGAGGATGGCCATCACCGACCGGTCCACGGCAACCAGGCCGGTCACCAGGGACAGCACCAGACCGGCCAGCAGGCCGGCGGCCACGGTGACGCCCACGCCGCGGATCACCACGGTGGTGTGGGACGAGCGCTCGTTCGGAACGTCCAGGACACCCAGCCGGCGCAGCAGCGGGATGAAGGCAAACGGAAGCAGCAGGCTCAGCAGGAACGCAGCCGCCACGCATACGGCCAGCAGCATCAGCCGGTCCGCCGTTCGCCGTAGCTTTCCTGGCCGGTGCGCGGCTCGTCCGTGCGGGCGGTGCCTGCGTCGGGAAGCCGGACGACTCCGGCGGCGGCGTCTCCGGCTGCCGGGTCCGCCAGCCCGCAGCGGCGCAGCCAGTCCGCCAGGTCCAGGTCATCGGGATTGAGCACGGCGACGGAAGCGTGGGAAATCTTCGGGTGGAACGGCCGGGAATCCTCTTCACCGGTGCCCACCAGGATTTCGTGCATCTTTTCGCCCTGGCGCAGGCCGGTGAAGACAATGTCGATGTCCTTGCCGGACATGGCAATCATGCGGCGGGCGACGTCGAGGATCTTCACGGGCTCGCCCATGTCCAGGATCATCACCTCTCCCCCGCGTCCGATGGCGCCGGCCTGGATCACCAGCTGGCAGGCCTCGGGGATGGTCATGAAGAACCGGGTGACCTCGGGGTCGGTGACGGTGAGGGGCCCGCCCTGCCGGATCTGTTCGCTGAAGAGCGGCAGCATGGAGCCGCGGCTTCCAATGACGTTGCCGAAGCGGACGGAAACGTAGCGTTCGCCGGAGTCCTCGGCCATCCAGGCCGTGAGCTTCTCGGCCACGCGCTTGGAGTGGCCCAGGACCGTGGTGGGGTTGGCCGCCTTGTCCGTGGAGATATTCACGAAGTGGCGCACGCCGGCATTCCGGGCGGCGGCGAGCACGTTCGCGGTGCCCAGCACATTGGTTTTCCAGGCTTCCTGCGGGTACTGCTCGAGCAGGGAGACGTGTTTGAGGGCGGCGGCGTGGAAGACGACGTCGGGGCGGCGCTCCGCGAAGATCCGTTCCAGCGCCTGCGGGTCCCGGATGTCGGCCAGGACCGTGTCCCGGCCGTCCAGCAGGCCCCGGCCGGTGATGGAGAGCTGGGTCAGCTGGAGGCCTGTCTCGTCACGGTCCACCATGATGAGCTCACCGGGATTAAACGCGGTGATCTGCCGGCAGAGCTCGGAACCGATGGAGCCGCCTGCGCCGGTGACCAGCACCTTCTTGCCGGAAAGGTAGCCTGCTACCTCGTCCACGTGGATGTCCACCGGCCGGCGGCCGATCAGGTCCTCCACCGCAACGTCCCGGAAGTCGCCCAGGCCAGCCCCGGCACCCTTGGCCAGCATGTCCTTGAGCGGGGGCAGCACCAGTACGCGCAGGTTCAGGCCTTCGGCGCGGTCGGAAATCTCCCGCACCTGCCGGGCTTCAACCTCGGCAAAAGCGACGATAAGGACCGTGGCGCGGGTGCGGTGCACCACTTCGGCAAGGTCCCCCAGCTTCCCCAGTACCGGAACCGTGGCCAGGCGCAGGTGCTTCTTCGCGGGGTCGTCATCGATCAGGCCCACCGGGTAGTACGGGGACTCCGGATCCTTCATCATCCGGGAGACCAACGAACTGCCCAGGAAACCGGCACCGTAGATCAGGGTCCGCTGTGCTTCCTCGCCCGGGCGGGTCCGGCTTTCGACGTACATCCTCTTGACGTAGCGGATGGCCGCCATGAACAGGCAGGCAAACGGGAAGGCGATCATGCCGGTGCTTCGCGGAATGTCGATGACCAGGCCGAACAGTGCGCTGGCCAGGACCAGGATGGCGGAGACAATCAGGGTCACCACGGCCAGCAGGCGCATCTCATGGAAGCTGCCGAAGCTGTAGCGTCCCCGGTAGAGGGCGAACGAATAACCGACGATCAGCTGCGTCAGGACCGCCACGCCGCAGAACACGGCAAGACCGCCGGGACTGATCTGCTCAACCGTCAGCTCGTACCGCAGTACCAGGGCAAGGACAATGGACACGATCCATGCCAGGGAATCCAGCATGTACTGCGACCAGAGCCACAGAACAGGTTTTTCCTCCCTGGGAAGGCTGGTGTTGTCCGTAGGTTTTTGCCTCATGGTCCTCAACGGGTAGGTACCCGGCTTTCTTCTCGGTCGAGCGAAGAACTGGTGGAAGAATCCGGTGTAATAGACTGGAATCTATTCAGCATACTAACTGCAGACCCTGATCTGTTTCGGCTTTGGCCGTTCCGAAGGGGTTGCTACGAAAGGATCATCTTGCCGGACTCCGTTGCCGTAGCAGCAGTCACCTTCGACCGCCCGGATGACGTTAAGACGCTCCTCGAAGCACTCGCTGCCCAGAGTGGAAACATCACATCCGTAGCCCTGGTGGACTCAGGCAAGAGCCCGGTGGCCGAGATCGCCGAAAGCTCGTCAGCGCCGGTCAATTATATCCGTTCCAACACGAACCTCGGCGGAGCCGGCGGCTTCTCGCTGGCCATTCTTTCCGCCATGGCCTCGGGGGCCGAGTGGATCTGGATCATGGACGATGACGCCCATCCGGAGGATCCGGAGTGCGTGGCCACTCTCTTGGCTGCTGCCAAGGAGCGCGGACTCGACGTCGTCCTGCCGCTGGTGGTTGCCCCCGGCGCCCCGGACACGCTTTCCTTCCATTTCCGCCTTGACGGCAAGCTGACGCATGACCGCGCCGAAGTAGCCGCCCGCGGCTTCCTGCCCAACGTAGGGCATTTCTTCAACGGCGCCCTGATCCGTGCCGATGTGTTCTACCGGGTGGGCCTGCCGGACCTGCGCCTGTTCATCCGCGGGGACGAGACGGATTTCATGATTCGGCTGCGCCGCGCCGGCATCCGGTTCGGGACCGTCACCACCGTGGCCCTGACCCACCCCGCCGCTTGGGCAGAGGTCCAGCCGGTACTCGGTGACCGCATGCATGTGCTGGTACCCGAAACACCGTTCAAGCAGTTCTACTTCTACCGCAACCGCGGCCACCTCACCCGCAGGTACGGACGGGTGAAGTCCTTTGTGGCCGACGCCGTCGGTTATCCCGTCCACTTCGCCCGTACCAGGGACCCGAAGGGCTTCCTGAACTGGCTGCGCGCCTACGCCGCGGGCATGGGCGGACGCCGCTTCGGGCCGCCGTCGGACTTCGGCTTCTGACATGGGTCCGGCACAGGCGGCCGGTGACGCCGCGCTGACGATCGTAGTCACCACCTTCAACCGCTCCGCTTACCTGGCCGGACTGCTGGACAGCATCGCTGCGCTCGATCCGGCCCCGGCGGGCGTCATTGTGGTGGACAACGCCAGCACTGACGACACCCCTGCGGTCCTGGCCTCCGCCGGCAAGGACTTTCCCGTACCGCTGACCGTCCTGCGCCTCCGGGAGAACACGGGTGGCGCCGGCGGCTTTGCGGCCGGTGTCGACGCCGCCCTTGCCCAAGGGGTGCAGTGGCTGTGGCTGATGGACGACGACGTCGAAGTCCTCCCCGGCGCCGTGGCCGCACTGCGCAAATGGACCGGCAGCTATGAGTGCATCCACGGCCGGCGCCTGGACGATTCCGGTGCCCCGTTTTTCTGGCAGCACCGGTTTGTGCCGTTCCTTGGCGTGCACCTTCCGGTACGCGGCAACGTGTTCCGGGATTCACCCGTCTTTGAGACCAACCTCGGCTGCTTCGAGGGGATGCTGATCAGCGCCGCCCAGGTCCGCCGGATCGGCCTCCCGGACGCCCGCTACTTCATCAACGGCGATGACCTGATCTACGGCTGGCTGGCCTCGCTGGACCGTCCGGTGGCCTACGTCAACGAGTTCGTGCTCCGGAAGGTCCGTGCCCAGAAGCAGATTGACCTGGGTATCCGGCACTTGAATGATTCCAGCGACCTCGGCCGGTTTACCGCCATGCGCAACCGGGGCCACACGGCCCGCTACCTCCAGGTCCACGGCCGGTACAACCGTGCCGGCTTTGCCCTGGGCACCTTCCTGACCGCCGGCAAGGAAATCCTCCGGCTGGTTGCCGTGGAGCGTACGCTGCACGGTGCCGGACGCCTCTGGGCGGGCTGGCGCGGCGCGCGCCGCATCCTGCACGAGCGTTCCTGGTCCCCTATGCCCGCCATGACCCGAAAGCAACAGGTTTGAGCAACACATCTCCACTGCACTCCCCCGCCGGTTCCCCGCAGGTCTGGGTGGTTGTCGGCGCCACCGGATTCATTGGTTCCGCGGTCCGTGCCGCACTGGCCGACCGGGGTGCCGAAGTCCGCACCGTGCGCGCTCCGCGGCTGGCGGCTGACGGCTCCGATGTCCGGGCACTGCTGTCCACAGCAGCCGAGTTGGACGCGGAACGGGCGGAGCTTGCCGCCGGGTTTGCCGGTGCCGACGTGGTGATCAATGCTGCGGGCCTTGCTACGCCCGGTGCCGGGGACTCCCCCGGGCTCCGCGGCGCCAACGCGTTGCTTCCGCTGCTGGTTGCCGACGCTGCCGATGCCGCGGGAGTCCGCCGGTTCGTGCACCTCAGCAGCGCCGCCGTGCAGGGCCACCGGCCGTTCCTGGACGAGAGCAGCCACGTTGAGCCTTTCTCCGCCTATTCGCGCGCCAAGGCCCTCGGCGAGCAGGCACTTTCCGCCCGCCCGGCCGGCACCTGCAGCGTGGTGACTGTCCGTGCCACCTCGGTGCAGGGCCCCGGGCGGACAACGACGGCGAAGCTGGCCCGGCTGGCTGCCTCGCCGCTGGCGTCCGTTGCCGCCCCGGGCACGGCGCCCAGCCCGGTGAGCTCCGTTGACGCCCTGGTGGACTTTGTCCTGCGGGTGGCCGAACACCGCGGGCCCGTACCCGCCGTGGTGCTCCAGCCCTGGGAGCAGGCTTCGGTGGCGTCCGTCCTGGAGGCCGCAGGCGGCCGCCGGCCGGCACGCCTGCCGGCCTGGTTCTGCCGTGCCGCCCTTCGCACCGGCTACGCGGTCTCCTCGCTCGCCGGGGAACGTCTGCACGGCCCGCTGCGTCGCGTGGAGATGATGTGGTTCGGCCAACGCCAGGAACCGGGCTGGGCGGAGTCCACCGGCAACGTTCCCGAACCGCGCGTAGAGCAGGTTCTGCAGGATTCCCGCAGCTGATTGGCCTTTGCCGGGGTAACCGGTGCCGCCGCGTCCGGTTATGGTGGGGAGATGTTGGCGAAAGGCACCCCGTGATCGAAATCCTCAATGACAACGAACTGGCGCGCGCCGAAGTGACCGGCCGGCTGGTTGCCAATATCCTGCAGGACCTGAAGAGCCACACGCAGGTGGGCACCAACCTCCTGGAGATCGACCGGCGGGCAGGTGAGCTGATTAAGGCCGGCGGGGCCAGCTCCTGCTACGTGGATTATGAGCCGGCCTTCGGCCGCGGTCCGTTCGGCCACTACATCTGCACTTCCGTCAACGACGCAGTGCTCCACGGATTGCCGCACGACTATGCCCTGGCCGACGGCGACCTCCTGACCCTTGATTTCGCCATCGTCAAGGACGGGATCGCGTCGGACTCCGCCATCAGCTTCATTGTGGGTGAGGCCCGGCCGCCCGAGAGCGTCGCGCTGATCCGTGCCACGGAACGGGCGCTGGAGGCAGCCATCGCGGCTGCCGTACCCGGTGCCCGCGTCGGTGACATTTCCGACGCCATCGGGTCCGTGCTCACCGCGGCAGGCTACCCGGTCAATACCGAGTTCGGCGGCCACGGCATCGGCAGCACCATGCACCAGGACCCGCACATCCCCAACAGCGGCAGGCCGGGACGGGGCTATAAGCTCCGCCCCGGCCTGATGCTTGCCCTTGAGCCGTGGGTAATGGTCGACACGGACAAGCTCACCACCGATGCCGACGGCTGGACGCTCCGCAGTGCCACCGGCTGCCGTACAGCGCACAGCGAACACACAGTGGCCATCACCGAGGACGGCGCCAAGATCCTCACTTTGCCCTCGGCGGCAGGCAAGTAGCGGGCTACTCCTTGGTCAGGGTAGGTGCCGGTGCGGTCCCGTTGTCCTCCGGCCGGTCCGCGGCCGGAGACTCCTCGCCCAGGTCCAGCAGGTCCGGAACCACCTCCCGCAGCGCCTCGATACTGATCGCGCCGCGGCGGACAACCCGCATGGGTTCACTGGTGGCATCCACGATGGTGGAGGGAACGCCGTCGGCGCCCACGATCGGACGGTGACCGGCTTCGAGGTACACCTCCACGGATTCCGCGAGCATGGCCTGGGCTTCCGCGGCGTTCCGCGCAGCCGGGGAACCGGTGCGGTTGGCCGACGAGACGGCCAGCGGGCCGGTAACCGAGAGCAGGTCCAGGGCAATGCGGTCATCGGGCATCCGCAAGGCCACGGTGCCCATGGTGTCGCCGAGGTCCCAGCTCAGGGACGGCTGGGCATGGCAGATCAGGGTCAGCCCGCCCGGCCAGAAGGTACGCGCCAGGCTGCGGGCATCTTCCGGAATGTCCGTGGCCAGTCCGTCCATGGTCTGCAGCCGGGGAATCAGCACGGGCGGCGGCATGCTGCGGCCGCGCCCCTTTGCGGCAAGCAGCGTTGCCACGGCCTGCGGCGAGAAGGCATCGGCGCCGATGCCGTACACGGTGTCCGTGGGAAGCACCACGCAGGCCTTGGCAGCAATTGCACGCTGCGCGGCAGCAAGGCCTTCGCTGAGTTCCTCGGGGTTGGAGCAGTCATAACTGGTGGTCACGGCAACATTCTTTCATTAGGGGATGCCATTGGTTTTGTCTCCGGCCGACGGACCGCGGAGGTGGCCCTCGGCCGGCCGTTGAGGTCGCGGTGGGATTCGACGCCGGTCCAGGCGGGGTCCGCAGCCAGCCGGCGGGCTATCTCCGGTGCCTGCACTTCGGCGTGTTCCATCACGAAGCTGCCGCCGGGAACCAGCAGGCGGGCGGCGGTGGCGGCGGCTGCCATCGGCAGTTCCAGTCCGTCCGCTCCCCCGCCGTACAGGGCCATGGCAGGATCGTGCTGGGCGGCTTCGGGTTCGTTGGGGACGGCTTCGGCGGGGATGTAGGGCGGGTTGGACACCACTACGTCAAAGGATCCGTTGTGTTCCGCCAGCGCGTCGCGCAGGTCGGCCCGGACCAGCCGGACACCCAGCGGCGCGAGGTTGCGCTCCGCCCAGGCAAAGGCCAGCGGGCTGAGCTCCACGGCGTGGACTTCGGCGTCGGGAACCTCCGATGCCACCGAGGCGGCAATGGCTCCGGACCCCGTGCCCAGGTCAACCACCTTGGCGGGGGCGGCCCGGCGGGCGGCGTCGATCGCCAACTGGGCCACGGTCTCGGTCTCGGGCCGGGGCACAAAAACTCCCGGCCCCACGGCCAGCTCCAAGTAGCGGAAGTGCGCCTTGCCGGTGATGTGCTGCAACGGCACCCGGGAGGCACGCTCGGCTACCAGCTCGGCATAGCCGGCAGGGGCGGGCACGTCAGTGAAGGCCAGCGCCCGCACCCGCCCGGCGGATTCGCCGAGCAGGTGCGCTGCCAGCAGCTCGGCGTCCACCCGGGGTGAGGGAACACCTGCGGCCGCGAGCTCCGCCGTCGCGCCGCGGAGCGCGTCGGCGAGGGACAGTGTTCCCGCCGGGGCGGAGTCCCGGGGTGCGGGTACGGCCGGCGACTTGTTAGCTTTCGTCACCGATGGCGTCCAGACGGGCCTGTTCATCCATTTCGATGGCTGCCTGCACCACGGCTTCGAGTTCGCCGTTCAGCACGGTGTCCAGGTTGTAGGCCTTGTAACCCGTGCGGTGGTCCACAATCCGGTTTTCCGGGTAGTTGTAGGTACGGATGCGCTCGGAGCGGTCCATGGTGCGGATCTGTGACTTGCGGATGTCGGAATTCGCGGCGTCGATCTTCTCCTGCTCGTGCGCGAGGATGCGCGAACGCAGCACACGCATGGCAGCCTCGCGGTTCTGCAGCTGGGATTTTTCGTTCTGCATGGCCACCACGATGCCCGTGGGGAGGTGGGTAATGCGCACGGCCGAGTCGGTGGTGTTCACGGACTGGCCGCCCGGACCGGACGAACGGTAGACGTCGATCTTGAGGTCGTTCTGGTTGATCTCGACCTCTTCGGGCTCGTCCACTTCGGGGAGCACCAGGACGCCGGCGGCAGAGGTGTGGATCCGGCCTTGGGACTCGGTCACGGGGACGCGCTGGACGCGGTGGACGCCACCCTCGTACTTCAGGCGGGCGTACACGCCTTCGGCCGGGTCATTGGAGCTGCCCTTGATGGCCATCGAAACATCCTTGTAGCCGCCCAGGTCCGATTCGGTGGCCGAGATGATCTCGGTGCGCCAGCCGCGGTGCTCCGCGTAGCGGGTGTACATGCGCAGCAGATCGCCGGCGAACAGGGCTGCTTCGTCGCCGCCTTCACCGCCCTTGACCTCGATGATGACGTCGCGGCCGTCGTTGGGGTCGCGCGGGATGAGCAGGCGGCGCAGTTTCTCCTGGGCTTCGGCCAGCTGGTCCTTCAGGACGGGAACCTCGGCGGCGAACTCCGGATCCTCGTCCGCCATTTCGGTTGCTGCAGCCAGGTCGTCCTCGAGTCCGTGCCACTGGTTGTAGGCGTCCACAATCCGGCTGAGCTCGGCGTAGCGGCGGCCCAGCCGGCGGGCCAGGCCCTGGTCCGCGTGCACTGCCGGATCGGAGAGGCGCAGCTGGAGTTCTGCGTGCTCATCCAACAGACCCTGAATGGACTCAAACATGTTTTCGGTTCCTCTTTCGACTGTGTTTCCCACAGGCAGTTTATCGGCCCGTCGGGGATCCCGTGCTTCCGGCGGCCTTCGCCGGGGTTAACGGACAAACCGCCCAGGCCCAAGGCCCCGGTTGGAACCGGGACCTGGGCATGAGCGGCTTGTAAGGCAGCTAGTCGTCCTTGCTGCCGAGGGTGGTCTTCTGGATCTGCATCAGGAATTCCACGTTGGACTGCGTCTCCTTGATCTTGCCGGTCAGGAGTTCCAGCGCCTGCTGGGTGTCCAGGCCGGAGAGGACGCGGCGCAGCTTCCACATGATCTTGACTTCATCCGGAGACAGCAGGTTCTCTTCGCGGCGGGTGCCCGAAGCGTTGACGTCCACGGCCGGGAAGATCCGCTTGTCCGCCAGGTTGCGGGACAGGCGCAGTTCCATGTTGCCGGTGCCCTTGAACTCTTCGAAGATGACTTCGTCCATTTTGGAGCCGGTTTCCACCAGCGCGGTGGCCAGGATGGTCAGGGAGCCGCCGTTCTCGATGTTGCGGGCAGCACCGAAGAAGCGCTTTGGCGGGTACAGCGCGGAGGAATCCACGCCGCCGGAGAGGATGCGGCCCGAGGCCGGAGCGGCCAGGTTGTACGCGCGGCCCAGGCGGGTCATGGAATCCAGCAGCACCACAACGTCGTTGCCCATTTCCACCAGGCGCTTGGCACGCTCGATGGCGAGCTCAGCCACGGTGGTGTGGTCATCGGCGGGACGGTCGAAGGTGGAGGCAATGACCTCGCCCTTGACCGTGCGCTGCATGTCCGTAACTTCTTCGGGACGTTCATCAACCAGGACCATCATCAGATGGACCTCCGGGTTGTTGATGGTGATCGCGTTGGCGATGGACTGCAGGATGAGCGTCTTGCCTGCCTTCGGCGGGGAGACGATCAGGCCGCGCTGGCCCTTGCCGATCGGAGCAACGAGGTCGATGACACGCGGACCGATCACCTTGGCGGAGGTCTCCAGGCGCAGGCGCTCGGAGGGGTACAGCGGAACCAGCTTGGAGAAGTCCACGCGGTCCTTGTTGTCTTCGGCGGGCTTGCCGTTGACGGAGGTCAGCCGGACCAGTGCGTTGAACTTCTGGCGCTGGTTGCCGCCCTGGCTCTCGCCTTCGCGGGGGGCGCGGATGGCGCCGACCACGGCGTCGCCCTTGCGCAGGTTGTACTTCTTGACCTGGGCCAGGGAAACGTAGACATCGTTCGGTCCGGGCAGGTAGCCGGAGGTGCGTACGAAGGCGTAGTTCTCCAGCACGTCCAGGATGCCGGCTACGGGCAGCAGGACATCGTCTTCGGTGACCTCGACGTCGTCAACCTCGGGGTTCTGGTTGCGGTTGCGGCGGCGTTCGTTGCGGTCGCGGAAGCGGTCGTTCCGGTCGCCGCGGTCATTGCGGTCGTTCCGGTTGCGGTTGCGGCGGTTGCGTCCGCGCCCGTTCTCTTCGTTATCGTCGCGGTTGTTGTCGCGGTCCCGGTTGTTCTCGCGGTTACCGCCGTTGTTCTCGCGGTCCCGGTTGTTCTCGCGGTTACCGCCGTTGCTGTCGCGGTCGCGGTTGTTCTCGCGGTTGCCGTTGCGGCGTTCACGGCGCTCGTTGCGCTCGTCGTCGTTGGAACCGCGGTTGTCAGCACCGTTCTGGCCACTCTGGCCCGAGCCGTTCTGGCCGGCATTGTTCTGGCCGGCATTGTTCTGGCTGGAGCTGCCGGCTTCGGCGGCCTCGCCGGCGCCGTTGGACGAGGCATTGGCGGAACCGGCCTCGCCACTGTCGCTGCGGCGGTTGCGGGTACGGCGGTTGCCGCGCTCACGCTGGTTTTCGTCGCGGGCGGGGCGGGCGTTGTCGGCGGACTCAGCGGCCTCGGCCTGCTGGGGTGCCTGCTGGGCCGGTGCCTCGGCGGGAGCTTCGGCCGGAGCGGAGGTGACGACGCCGTCACTGGCTGCGCGCCGGTTGCGGTTGCGGGTACGGGCAGGACGCTCTGCGGCTGCCTGCTCCTGGTCCGCGGGGGCCGCAGCTTCCGGTGCGCTCACGGCGCCCTTGGCAGCGTCTTCGCCCGAACGGGATCCGCGGACCGGACGGTCGGCTACGGCGCCGCCGCGCTGGTGGTTGGAGATGGCCGTAACCAGGTCCCCCTTGCGCATGCGGGAGCCGCCGGTGATGCCGAGCTGGCCGGCAAGCGCCTGGAGCTGTGCGAGCTTGAGGCCGGCAAGGCCTGCACTCTTTGAAGTGTTCTCGCCGGCGGAGCCGGCGGAAGCGGATTCCACGCCTGCAGTCAGGCTGGTGGTGTCTGTCACGAAGGATCCTTCCCCCTCGTCGGGCGGTCCGGCGCATTGCCGGCCGCGGTGATTGGCCCTGGACCCATGGTCAGACATTGGGCCAGGGTTCGCCTGCTTCCGGCACGGGCCGGAGAAGGGCGAATCTGCTGGGTGCCTTGTAAGAAGAATCCACGCGGAGTTTGGCCAGCTTTGCTGCCGAACACGCGGCATTCAGTGGGACGCGCCGCTTCTTGGCGGTTCCGGATGAAGGCTACACCGAAGACTGTGCCTCCGCCGGTCAGACGATTGAATCAACATAATCGCCGGTGACCGGTGCGACTGCACCTGACGGCGGCAAAGTGTTTTCAACGAAAGCCCGGGGCGGCCCAACAAAGTCGAATCTCCAGATGGAAATCCAAACTGAATCCTGCTGGACGGCCGTGCCGGTGGAAGCACAAGAACGGTTAGTACCGCTGGTGCACTTCCACTCTAGCACCATCTCGCTGAACGCCAAGACGGAGAACACGCCAGTTTTCGGCGGTTCCTGCGGCCCGCAGGTGTTCTGCCATCAGGTTCTCCGCCTCCCTCGCCGCGGCGTCGCCGTCGGCAAGGCACAGGACGGTAGGTCCGGCCCCCGAGATGACTGCCGCGAACCCGGCCGCACGCAGGGCGGTCATGAGTTCGGCGCTGGGAAGCATGGCCGGCGCCCGGAACACCTGGTGCAGTTCATCCTTCGTGCCGTCGGGCAGCAGCGAGGGATCATTGGCCAGGGCATGGACCAGCAAGGCTGCCCGGCCGGAGTTGGCCGCCGCAGTGCGGTGCGGAACCGTGGCCGGCAGCAGCCCCCGGGCGCTCTCGGTGGACAGCTCGGTGGAGGGAACCGCCACGACGGGCACAATCCCGGGATGCACGGAGGCCTGCACGGAACGGAAAGTGCCGCCGGTTTCCCACGAGATGGCGAGGCCGCCGGCCAGCGCCGGAGCCACGTTGTCAGGGTGGCCTTCAAGCGCCGAGCAGCGGTCCAGCAGGGCGGCGCCGTCCAACTTGGCCTCCTGGGGAAGCAGGGCATTGGCTGCAAGCACACCGGACACAATGGCCGAGGCCGAGGAGCCCAGCCCGCGGCCGTGCGGGATGGCGTTCACTGCGCTCAGATGCAGTCCGGCAGCGCCGTAACCGGCGGCGGCCAGCGTGGAGACCAGCGTCCGCACCACCAGGTGCGAGCCGTCCAGCGGTACGCTGCCGGCACCTTCTCCGGCCACCTCGACCAGCAGGCCCTCCTCCCCGGAGGTCCGGACCCGGATGCTGTCATGAAGGTCCAGAGCAAGGCCGAGGGAATCGAAGCCGGGCCCGAGGTTGGCGCTGGTTGCCGGCACGTGCACGCTCACGTCCTGGCCGGCCTGGATGAGGGCCGGAGCGGACCGGGAGCCGGCAAGCTGCGCGCCGGGCAGATCCATCTGCACGGGACGGCCTACTTTCCGGTTGCGGCAGGTGCTGCCGCTTCCAACCCCAGCGCGGCGGCCACGCTGACGACGTCGAAGTCCACCTTGGTGGGTTCGACGTCGGAGCCGTCCGCGGTGCGCAGGGCCCACTGCGGGTCCTTGAGCCCGTGGCCGGTAACCGTGATGACAATGGTCTTGCCTGCCGGCACCTCCCCGGCGGCGTGCTTCTTGAGCAGACCGGCCACGCCTGCGGCAGAGGCCGGCTCCACGAAAACGCCCTCCCGGGAGGAGAGCCAGCGGTGTGCCGCCAGGATTTCCTCGTCCGTAACGGCTTCGATCAGGCCGCCGGACTCGTCGCGGGCAGCAATCGCCGCGTCCCAGGAGGCGGGGTTGCCGATCCGGATGGCGGTGGCGATCGTATCGGGATCCGTGACCGGGTGTCCCTTGACCAGCGGGGACGCGCCTTCGGCCTGGAATCCCCACATGCGCGGGGTCTTGGTGGCCACCGGTGCCAGTTCCTCGCCCGCCAGGTTGGTCCAGGGACGGGAGTACTCCTGGTAGCCCTTCCAGTAGGCGGTGATGTTCCCGGCGTTGCCGACGGGCAGCAGGTGGTAGTCCGGGGCGTCGCCGAGGGCGTCCACCACCTCGAAGGAGGCGGTCTTCTGGCCCTCGATACGTGCCGGATTCACGGAGTTCACCAGGAACACCGGGTAGGCCTCGGCCAGCTTGCGGGCCACCTCGAGGCAGTTGTCGAAGTTGCCGCGGACCTGCAGCAGCTGGGCGCCGTGGGCAATGGCCTGGCTGAGCTTGCCCATGGAGATCTTGCCGTCCGGCACCAGCACGGCACAGGTGATGCCCGCCTGCGTGGCGTAGGCGGCAGCCGAGGCGCTGGTATTGCCGGTGGAGGCGCAGACCACGGCCTTCGCCCCGGATTCCACAGCAGCGGTCATGGCCATGGTCATGCCGCGGTCCTTGAAGGAGCCCGTGGGGTTCATGCCTTCGACCTTGAGGTAGACCGTTGAACCGGTCAGCTCGGACAGGGCCTTAGCCCGGACCAGCGGGGTGCCGCCTTCGCCAAGGCTGATGATCTCGGTGCTGTCGGTGACCGGCAGGCGGTCTGCGTATTCGCGGATAACGCCGCGCCATTGGTGAGCCACGGCTCAGACTCCTTCTACCCGCAGGACGGATTTGATGTTCTTGATGACGTCGAGGTCCCTGATGGCCTCGACGGTGGCCGCCAGGGCGGCCTCGGTGGCACGGTGCGTGACGAAGCGCAGCTCGGCGCTGGCGCCTTCCCCGTGGATGGTCTGGCGCATGGTCTCGATGGATACGCCGTGTTCGGAGAACACCCTCGCAACGGCGGCCAGCACGCCGGGCTGGTCCGCCACCTCCAGTCCGATGGAGTAGCTGGTGGTGACCTTCTCCAGCGGCAGGGCCGGCAGCTGTCCGCTGGGACGGCCGGCGGGCACCGGGCCGCCCAGGACCAGCCGGCGGGCCGCCGTGACCACGTCGCCCATCACGGCGGAAGCCGTGGGGGCACCGCCGGCGCCCTGGCCGTAGAACATCAGTTCACCGGCGTTTTCGGCTTCCACGAAGACGGCGTTGAACGCCCCGTGCACGGCGGCCAGCGGGTGCCGGCGCGGCAGCAGGGTGGGGTGCACCCGCACGCTGACGCCTTCGCCGTCGTCGCCGTCGAACTTTTCCGCAATGGCCAGCAGCTTGATGACAAAGCCTGCATCCTGTGCGGCGCTGATGTCCTCGGCCGTCACGGAGCTGATGCCCTCGCAGGACACCGAGTCCAGGTTGAAGCCGGTGTGGAAGGCCAGGGAGGCGAGGATGGCGCCCTTGGCCGCGGCGTCGTGTCCCTCGACGTCGGCGGTGGGGTCCGCTTCCGCGTAGCCCAGGCGCTGTGCCTCGGCCAGGGCGTCCGCAAACTGCGCGCCGGTGGAGTCCATGGCGTCCAGGATGTAGTTGGTGGTGCCGTTGACGATGCCCATCACCTTGGTGATCCGGTCTCCGGAGAGGCTGTCGCGGATGGGCCGCAGGATCGGAATGGCGCCGGCCACGGCCGCCTCGTAGGAGAGCTGGACGCCGGCGGCGTCGGCCTTTTCGTACAGCGCGGCGCCGTCGGCAGCGAGCAGGGCCTTGTTGCCGGTCACCACGGCGGCGCCGGATCCGAGGGCGTGCAGGATCAGGGTGCGGGCCGGCTCAATGCCGCCCATCAGCTCGATCACGATGTCCGCGTCCGCCACAAGGGCCTCCGCGTCCGTGGTGAACAGGCCGGCCGGCAGGTCAACGTCCCGCGGTGCGTCCGGGTTGCGGACGGCGATCCCGCTCAGCTCCAGCCGGGCGCCCAGGCGGGCGGTGAGGTCTGCGGCGTCATCGATGAGAATCCGGGCGACCTGCGATCCCACGTTTCCGCAGCCCAGCAGGGCCACTTTCAGGGTCTTCATGGTGCGTGCCAACTCCTCTAAACGGTTAGGAAACGTCCCGTGCCAACAGGTCGTCTTCGGTTTCGCCGCGGACGATCAGCCGGGCAGTGCCGTTGCGCACGGCGACAACGGGCGGGCGGGGAATGTAGTTGTAGTTGCTGGAGAGCACCCAGCAGTAGGCACCCGTGCCGGGAACGGCCAGCAGGTCCGAGGCGGCAACGTCTGAAGGCAGGTAGACGTCCCGGACCACTATGTCCCCGCTTTCGCAGTGTTTGCCAACCACGCGCGACATAACCGCGTCATGATCGGAGCTGCGGGAGGCCAGGACGGCGGAGTAGTCCGCGCCGTACAGCACCGGACGCGCGTTGTCGCTCATGCCGCCGTCCACGCTGACGTAGCGCCGCGGGGAGGTGCCGCCGTCGGGCGTGTCCACCCGGACGGTCTTGGTGGTGCCGGCGCGGTACAGCGTGAACGTGCTCGGACCGACAATGGCGCGGCCCGGTTCGATGGAGATCCGCGGCACCGCCAGGCCCAGCTCGGCGCAGGTGCTGCCGACGACGGCGGCCATGGCGTTGGCGATCTCAGCGGGCGGGCGCGGGGCGTCGGCCTCGGTGTAGGCGATGCCGTAGCCGCCGCCCAGATCCAGTTCGGCCAGTTCGACGCCGTAGCCTTCCTTCACCTCGGACAGGAAGCCGAGCAGCCGGCGGGCGGCCAGTTCGAATCCGGCGGACTCGAAGATCTGCGAGCCGATGTGGCAGTGCACGCCCACCAGGTTCACGCCGTCGTGCTTCAGGGCGTTTTCCACGGCGGCCATCGCCGGGGACTGCCCGTTGAGTGCCGGATCGCCGACCATGGAGAGCCCGAACTTCTGGTCCTCGTGTGCGGTGGCAATGAATTCGTGCGTGGAGGCGTGGACGCCGGGGGTCAGGCGCAGCATCACGTTGGCGCGCACCCCGCGGGCGGCCGCCAGGTTTCCGAGCAGTTCGAGCTCGCCCAGGCTGTCCACCACGATCCGGCCCAGTTCCATGTCCAGCGCGCGCTCCAACTCGGCCACGGACTTGTTGTTGCCGTGCAGGCCCAGCTGGCTGCCCTGCAGCCCGGCGCGCCGCGCTACGGCCAGTTCGCCGCCGGAGCAGGTGTCCAGGCGCAGCCCCTCGGAGGAGACCCAGCGGGCCACCTCGGTGCAGAGGAAGGACTTGCCCGCGTAGTAGACGTCCACTCCCCCGCACAGGCCGGCAAAGGCGGCGTCGAACGAGTCCTTGAAGTCCCGGGCCCGGGCCCGGAAGTCGTCTTCGGACATCACGAAGACCGGGGTGCCGAAGTCCCCCGCGATCCGGCTGACCGGGATACCGGAGATTTCCAGCTCCCCGCCCTCTCCCCGTGCGACGTCGCGCGCCCACATCTGCGGGCGCAGTGCATTAACATCCTCCGGGTGGCTCAGCCACGCGGGGGCCAGGGGTGAAGCAGTCATGAATTACATCCGTTCGGGTGCGGAGACTCCCAGCAGGTCCAGGCCGTTGGCCAGGACCTGGCGTGCGGCAAGGTTCAGCCACAGCCGGGTGCGGTTGGTGTCGGTGATTTCCTCGTCCCCCTGCGGCGCAATGCGGCAGGCGTCATACCAGCGGTGGTAGGTGCCGGCGATGACTTCCAGGTGGCGGGCCACACGGTGCGGTTCGCGGAACGCGCTGGCCTGGGCAACGACGCCGGGGTACTGGCCGAGGGCGGCGAGCAGGGCGCTCTCGGTCGGATGGCTCAGCAGCGAGGCGTCGAAAGCGGAATCGTCCACGCCGGCGGCCTCGGCGTTGCGCGCCAGGGCGTGGGTGCGGGCATGGGCATACTGGACGTAGAACACCGGGTTTTCGTTGCTGCGCTTGGTCAGCAGGTCCAGGTCCACGTCGATATTGGAGTCCGCGGAGAAGCGGGCCAGCGTGTAGCGGGCAGCGTCAACGCCCACGGCGTCCACCAGGTCTTCGAGGGTGACCACGGTGCCGGCGCGCTTGGACATGCGGACCGGCTTGCCGTCCTTGACCAGGTTGACCATCTGGCCGATCAGCACCTCAACGCACTCGGGGTCATGTCCCAGCGCGGCGGCCGCCGCCTTCAGCCGGGCGACGTAGCCGTGGTGGTCGGCGCCGAGCATGTAGATGTTCAGGTCGAAGCCGCGTTCGCGCTTGTTCTGGATGTAGGCAATATCGCCGGCAATGTAGGCGGCGTTGCCGTCCGACTTGATGACCACGCGGTCCTTGTCATCACCGAACTCGGATGAGTTCAGCCACCAGGCGCCGTCCTTTTCGTACAGGTTCCCGGAGCCCTTGAGCTGCTCCAGCAGCTTGTCCACCTGGCCGTTTTCATGCAGGGAATCCTCGTGGAAGTAGACGTCGAAGTCCACGCCGAAGTTGTGCAGGGATTCCTTGATGTCGCCGAACATAAAGTCAACGCCCACAGCACGGAAGCGTTCCTGTGCCTCGGCATCGGGCAGTTCGGTGATGTTCGGTTCGGCGGCCAGCACGCGGTTGGCGATGTCCGTGATGTAGGCGCCGGCGTAGCCGTCCTCGGGAGCGGGCTCGCCCTTGGCGGAGGCCAGCAGGGACCGGGCGAAGCGGTCGATCTGTGCGCCGTGGTCATTGAAGTAGTACTCGCGGGTGACATCTGCGCCCTGCGACTCGAACACGCGTGCCAGCGCATCGCCGACGGCGGCCCAGCGGGTGCCGCCGAGGTGGATGGGGCCGGTGGGGTTGGCGGAGACGAACTCCAGGTTGATCCGCGTGCCCTTGAGGTTGTCGGAGGTGCCGTAGGCAGGACCGGCCTCCACGATTGCCTTGGCGAGTTCGCCCGCCGCGCCTGCATCAAGGGTGATGTTCAGGAAGCCCGGCCCTGCAATGTCCACCTTGGCCACGCCGTCGATCTGCTCCAGGCGGCTCTTGAGGATTCCGGCGAACTCGCGCGGGTTCATACCGGCCTGCTTGGAGAGCTGCAGGGCGATGTTGGTGGCCCAGTCACCGTGGTCCCGGTTCTTCGGGCGCTCCACACGCACCTCCCCGGGCAGTTCGATGCTGAAGTCACCGGCATCGATGGCGGCTTGGAGGCAGGCGGTTACGGCGGAGGAAAGTTCTTCAGGAGTCACCGGTTAAGCATAGCCGGGTGCGGCGCTGCCCCCGTTGACTATGACGGGCCTTACCCTGTGCGGGCTCAACCCGCGCCGCCATGATGCGATGTAATGAAGGGGAAGCGTCTGTGCTTGACCATTGCAGAGATTCCCATCCGGGGAACCCCACCAACGAGGAGAACCGTGAACCGAGCGAGCAAGTCCCTGCTGTGTGCCGCCGCCGGCCTGTCCCTGCTCTCCGCGGCAGGATGTGCCGCGGGCGAGGAGGCCGACACCGCCGTGGAAGCACCTGCGGGTCCGTCCACTGCCACCAGCGACGCCCCCGCCCAGTCCCCCGTCCCGTCCGATGCCGGGGCCTCCGGATCTGCTGATTCCGGATCTGCCGCCTCCGGAAAGTACGCCGACGGCGAGTACTCCGGGACCGGAAGCTACATTCCGCCGTCGGGCACCTCGGAAGACGTGGATGTGACGCTGCGGCTGGAAAACAACGTGGTCACCGAGCTCGAGGTGGAAACGTCCCAGAAGAACCCCACGTCCAAGCAGTACCAGCGCGAGTTCACCTCCGGCGTGCAGGAGCAGGTGGTGGGCAAGAACCTTGACGAACTGGATGTCCACAAGGTGGCCGGGTCCTCACTGACCAGCCAGGGCTTCAACCGGGCACTGGATGCCATCCGTTCCGTGGCGGAATCCTAGGTCCTGCCCGTGCATACCCTGGACTTCGAGGCGATCGGCACCGTGTGGACGCTGTCCACGGCCGAGCCCTTGGAGCCCTCCGTCCGGGCCGAGGTGTCCCGCACCGTCGCGGACTACGACCGGACCTATTCGCGGTTCCGCACCGATTCCACGGTGGCGGCCATGGCCCGGGAGGCGGGCAGCTTTGAGCTTCCCGCCTCTGCCGCCCCGCTGCTGCGGCTTTTTGATGTCCTGAACCGGGTGACCGGCGGCGCCGTGAATCCCCTGGTCGGCCGTTCCCTCGAGGTGTTGGGGTACGACGCCGCCTACAGCTTTGCGGCGTCCGGCGCCCCGGTGGCTGCCGCCGACTGGGCCGGAACCGTCGCGTGGGAGGAATCCGGTTCCGGAATCAAGGTCTCCACCCCGGTTCCGGTGACGTTCGATATCGGTGCCGCCGGCAAGGGTCAGTTGGTGGACCTCGTCTGCGGTGTGCTGGAGTCTGCGGGCCACCGGGAGTACACGGTGGATGCCGGTTCCGATATGCGCCATGCCGGCACCGCTCCCCTGCGGGTGGCTTTGGAGCATCCGTACGACCCGTCGCGTGCCGTCGGGATCCTGTCCCTGGCCGACGGGGCCCTGTGTGCCTCGGCCGTGAACCGGCGGCGCTGGGGCGACGGGCTGCATCACGTCCTGGACGCCCGGACCGGGGCGCCCGTGGACGCAGTGGCGGCGACCTGGGTCCTGGCTGCGGATGCCATGACCGCGGACGGACTCGCCACCGCACTCTTTTTTGCCGGGCCGCAGGAACTGGCGGCCGGGTTCGACTTTGACTATGTCCGGATGTTTACCGACGGCCGGGCCGACTATTCCCCTGCAATGGCTGGAGTCCTGTTTTCATGAGCGTCAATGCACCTGCCGTTCCACGCACCCTGGGCACGTTCCTGGGCCGTTGGACCATGTACCGGCTGACCGTGTGGCTGCTGCTGGCCTGTGTGGCCTGGTCCTTTGTGCTCTCCTTTGCCGGCCTGCTGTTCTACACGCCGGCACAGCTGGGTGCCACGGTGCTGACAGCCGTGGCCAGCACGCTCATCACGAGCCGGGTGGCCGGGCTGCTGTTGCGCACCCGTCCGCAGACCGACTCGTCGATCATCACCGGCCTGCTGCTGTTCTTCCTGTTCTGGCCCGGCACGGAGGGCATGCAGCTCGGCACGGTGGCGCTCGCCGGTGCTGCGGCCACGGCGTCCAAATACCTTTTGGCTTTCCGCCGCCGGCACATCTTCAACCCGGCGGCGGTGGGTGCCTTTGTGGTGGCAGTTACCGGGTTGGGCGGAGCAGTGTGGTGGGTCGCCACGCCGTGGATGCTTGTGGCCGTGCTGCCGGCGTCGCTGCTGATCCTCTACCGGAACCGCCTGCTGCCGATGGCAGGGGTGTTTGCCCTGACCGCGGCAGTGATCATCCTGGTCCGCTTTATGGCCGAAGGGGAATCTGCTGCATACGCGCTGACAACGATGGCGGGGTCGTATCCGCTGGTGTTCCTGGCCGGATTCATGCTCACCGAACCGCTGACCTTGCCGCCGTTGCGCAGCCAGCGGCTGGCGGAGGCCGTCGTCGTGGGCGTCCTGTTTGCGGTGCCGCTGTCCTTGGGACCGGTAGCCATGTCGCCGGAGCTCGCACTGCTGGTGGGAAACGCCATCGCGTTTGCGCTGGGACAGCGAGGTGCGGTGCAGCTGCGGCTGCGGGAAAACCGCGAGCTCACGCCTACTGCGCGGGAGCTGGTGTTCGAGCCGTCGCGTCCGGTCCGGTTCCGTGCCGGGCAGTACGTGGAACTCTCGGTGCCGCACTTTGAGCCGGATTCGCGCGGATCCCGGCGGATCTTCAGCCTCACCACAGCGCCGGATAACCGTGGAAGCGTGGCAGTGGGCCTGCGTGTGGCCGCGGAGGGCGGCAGCAGCTTCAAGAAGGCACTGCTGAAGATGCGCCCCGGTGCAGAGGTGACTGCCACAGCCGTAGCCGGTGACTTCCTGCTGCCGAAAAACCCGGGAAAGCCTGTGCTGATGGTCGCGTCCGGCATCGGCATCACGCCGTTCATCAGCCAGTTGCGGCAGGTGCGTGGCGAAAGTGGCGTCGGAAGCGCGGGCAGTGGAGCCGGAACTGACAGCGGAGCGACCGGATCGTCCGGCAGGGAACGGTCCAACGGGACCGACCGGAACATTGTGCTGGTCTATGCGGCGGCCGATACGGCGGAGCTTGCCTATGCGGAGGAGCTGCAAGGGCTGGGCGTTCGGGTGCTGGCCTGCACCCCGACCGATCCCGGTGTTGCCGGATGGACGTGGCTCGGTCCCCGGCTTCCGGACGCTGCAGTGCTTAAGCGCGAGGTTCCGGATGTTGCGGCACGGGCGGTGTACGTTTCGGGGTCACCCCAGGCTGTGGCTGCTGCCCGAAAAGCAGTCCGAGAGGCCGGCGGCCGGCGCATCCGGACGGATCCGTTCCTCGGGTATTAGCCTGTGGTCTGCCTGCGTGGCTGACGCTGCTGAGAACGAGCACAGGGGACCCGGGCACGGGGACCTGGGACCGGGCACCAGGCACCAGGCACCAGGCACCAGGCACCAGGCACCAGGCACCATCAACCATCACGGGCACCGTGCTGCGCACTTTCAGAAGGGTGCACTCTCAGAATGGCGGATCCTCGACTATTGGCGCCCCGGTCGATCCATTACCTGGGTGGGCAGCTGCATGGGCATGGTCGGTCCCTCTATGATCCTGTCCGGGGTCGTGGTCCTGGCCTAGTTCCAGGAAGGGTTCGGTCCGGTAGACCCGGCCGGTGGGCGAGGTCCATTCGAGCACTCCCGGCACCGGTTGGCGGGCCTTCCAGTACCCCAGGGTTTTGAACCGGTGATGCCGCCGACACAGATGTGCCAGGTTCCCGTGGTCCGTGGGTCCGTCGGTTGCCCAGTCTTCTGTGTGGTCGATGTCCGCACTTGCGGTGCTGACCCGGCAGCCGGGAAACCGGCAGGTCCCGTCCCGTGCCCGCAACCAGCGGCGCAGTCCGGCCGGGACTTTCCGCCGCCGCCCGACCCCGAGGATCTCCCCCGTTTCCGGATCCAGGGCCAGTCCGGTCCAGCCGAGTGCGTTTCGGGCCAGGCGGCGGGCTTCCTCGGCGCTGACGGGACCGTAGCCGTGCAGCTCGGCCGGCTGGTCGCTGGCACCGAAGAGGGTTTCGGCGTTGATCAGCACCATGATCTCCGCCCGCGGCACCGCGCCGGCGGGATCGTCAAAGGCATCAGCGGCCGGTCTTCCGGCGCCTGCACCACCCGCGCTTGGGCTCCGGCCCGCCCCGCCGCTGAGGCCGCCCATCAGCAATTGGGCCAGGACGTCCGCCCGCAACTGATCCGCCGTGCGGGAATCCCCCTGGGCCTGTTCTCCGCGCGCAGCGTTGCCCAGGGCGGTGTAAATCTGCTGGGCCTCGGCCGCACGTAAATGTGCGGACAGGCAGGACATGCCGTCCTCTTCCCGGTCCAGGGTCACCCGGCGTTTATCGAACGCGCTCAGATGCCGTTTGCTGACGGTTTCGGGATACGTTTTCTCCCGCAGCCGGCGGGCCCGTACGGCGAACTGGGCCCGGGTCTGCCCTGGTACGGCGGCCAGCAGTTCCGTTTCGAATTCCGGGAGCCGGGTGGGCGGGATGTTGTCACACTGGTCGAGCACGACTTGGGCGTGCGGGTAGGAGAACCGTCCATCCTCCAGGCCGGCGAGGGTGGCGCTATGGGTGGTGCAGAGGCGGGTGGCTTCGTCCAGCATCCGCTGGCTGGTCATGTGCGGAATGGTCAGGATGGTGGCGCATTCGGCGGCCGCGAGGCTGAACGCCAGTCCGGGGTCCACCTCGACACGTCGGCCTGCGGTCCCCGGCTCGCCTGCTTCCCCTGCTTCAGCCGGTCCGCCTGCTTCGCCCGGTCCACCTGCAACGATGAAGCCTTCCCGGAAGATCGTGTCCATCCGGTGCATCAGGCGGGCCTGCTGGGCCTGGGCCCAGGCGATCAGGTGCGCGACCCGTCCCAGGGCTTCGCCTGCAGTCCGCTCGTCGAAGGATTCCGGGTTCTGCAGGGCCAGGGTCCCGGTGAACCCGTCGGCGAAACCAGCGTCCGTCTCCGGGCCTGTAACCGTTCCGCAGTCGTTGGCAGGTCCGTTTGCTGCCGGTTTAGCGGCATCGGCGGCAGGCGCCCTTCCGCCGTCGCCGTCTGAAGCCGCACTTACCGAGGCTCGGAACACCGCCCGGGTGCAGGCGTCGGCGGGCAAGCCACCGAGGTACGCCCCTCCCCCAACGCCCCCACTGCCGGCGTCGTCGTCTGCCTTTTCGGTTATCCGTTCGGTGTTCCCGAGCTGGTCCATGACCTCAGAATTTCATCCGCCACCGACATTTCCGGCCCGAAAACAGGCCAAAAACGGGCGCATTGAAACCTCATTTACCCGTCTTTAGGAGCTAACTACCTGCCCGCATTTGAGGGCCGTGTCGAACACAATCCACTGTTGGAACACCGCTGCGTGCACTGCACGTCTGAATCCGCAGGGCGTCCGGCCTGTCCCCGAAGGACGCAGGGTTTTCCTGCACCGGCGGAAACCTGCTAAGCTTCTTGAGTCCCACAGGACGTCCGGTTTACCGGTGTCCTTGCCCTCGTAGCTCAGGGGATAGAGCGGTTGCCTCCGGAGCAACAGGCCGTAGGTTCGAATCCTATCGAGGGCACTTTGAGACAACACAGAAGAACCCCGCAGCCACCGGTTGCGGGGTTCTTCTGTGTTCCGGCCAAAATCACGGCCAGGATTACGGCCAGGATTACCCCGCCCCACCGGCCTTGCTAATGGCGTCCTGCACCTCCGGCGGGCAGAGGAAGAACCTGGGCTGGAGTTCTTCCCACCCGGCATGCTTCGTTTTCATCGCGTATTCAAGGTGCGTCTGGTCCAGAGGATTGTCCGGAATGAGCCCGGGGCTCTCCTCCCCCAATAGCTGAAATTGGTACATCCACCAGGATCCGTCGGCTTCCTGGTTCAGGAACGTCGCTTCCACTGCCATGAGCTCCCGCTCGAGGGTGGCCAGACATTCGTCGTAGCGCCGGTGCAGCATGGTCATCCAGTCATCAAAGGATGCCTCCCTGCCATCCAGCAGGCGTGCCCGGCTCAATTCCATCCGCAGCCCGGGCGGCACAGAGGACGGCATGGGCCAGCCGGGAAAGCCGGAGGGTGCAGGACGGAAGGGAATGGATTGAGAGGCGGGCATGGCCGCAATCCTAGGCCAGCCCGCCTGCGGGCACGGGGAAGAACGCGCCGCAGCCCGATCCGGACCGCCGGGCACACCCACGGGACCAAAGCCGAAAAGTTTTTCCGGAAACCTTGTCCGTAATCGGACTTTCCGGGTTATGGTGTTCGCACATACCAACCGGTCGGTTCTGGAGACAGACCGCCTGGACCCTGCACCAACGCGAGAAGCCCGGACCCCGCCGCATGAAAACCATGAACATCAAGGAAGAACTCGCACGGACCTCCGTGGAGCTTTTCGCGCGGCAGGGGTACGCGAAGACCAGTGTCCAGCAGATCGTCGATGCAGCCGGAGTGACCAAGGGCGCCCTTTATCACTACTTCAATTCCAAGGATGACCTGCTCTTCGACATCTATGACCGCATCCTGACCCTGCAGCACCAGCACCTGACCGAGATCATCGGCCGAAACCTGCCGGCCGCCGAAACCATGCGCCTCGTCTGCGAAGACCTCATCCGCACCTCGATCGATTGGATCCGCGAAGGCTCGGTCTTTTTCCGGTCCCAGCACATGCTCAGCAACGAGCGGCTCGAGGAAGTGAAACGACGGCGGCGCGAATACAACGACGCCTTCACCGCCATCCTGGTCCGCGGCCAGCACGACGGCGACTTCCGCACCGATATGCCCATCACGGTCCTCGCCGCACACTTCTTCTCCGACCCCCATTACCTCTCCTACTGGTACTCGCCAGGCGGGGCGATCAGCCGCGAACAGGCTGCCAGCCAGCTGACCGAGCTCTACCTGGCAGGCCTCAAGCCGAGGTAACCCGGCCCAGGCCGCACGCTGCAAGACCGCAAGACCGCAAGATCCAGCACCACCGGAACACAGCACCTCCAGCACCACCGCACCTCCTCACTACCGCAAGACACGCGCCACCCAAGCACGCAAGGTAAGAGCTGAGAACGATGGAGTACTCATGCAGGAGCAACATACCGACCGGTCGGAACTACCACGGCTCCGACTCAACGGCATCACGGTTCGATTCGGCGGGCTCACGGCCCTCGACTCGGTGTCCCTGGACGTCCCGGCAGGAGGAATCGTTGGGGTCATGGGTCCCAACGGCGCCGGGAAAACCACCCTTTTCAACGTCATCTGTGGTGTTTTCCCACCCACCGAAGGCGTCCTGGAGCTGGACGGCAGGACCTTCACACCGCGCCCGCACCAACTCACCCGGCACGGGGTGTCCCGGACCCTGCAGGGACTGGGCCTGTTTCCCGGGCTGACCGTCCTGCAGAACGTCATGACCGGCCTGGCCGCGGGCTCCCGCCGCGGACTGGACCTGCTGGCCACGCCCGGCTCCGTCCGGCACGAGGCAAGGACGGCCGCACGGGCCCTCGAAGCGCTGGATGCACTCGACGTCGCCCGCTATTCCGCAGCGCTGCCGGACACCCTGCCCTACGGCATCCGCAAGAAGGTGGCCCTGGCCCGTGCCCTGGTGGCCAAACCCCGCCTGCTGCTGCTCGATGAGCCGGCCGGCGGACTGGGCCACGAGGACATTGCCGAACTCGCGGCACTCATCCGCACCCTGCCCGCGGACGGGTGCTCCGTGGTGCTGGTGGAACATCACGTGGACCTGGTGATGGAGGTCAGCAACCGCATAGCCGTCCTCGACTTCGGGCGGCTGATTGCCGAAGGAACCCCGGCAGAGATCGGCGCCGACCCGGCCGTGGCGGATGCCTACCTGGGAGTTGAGGTCGCATGAGCGGCGGCCTGGCCCTCACCGGCGTGAGCGCCGGCTACGGTACCGTCCCGGTGCTTCACGACGTCGACCTCGACGTGCCGGAAGGCTCCATCACCGCCGTCGTGGGCGCCAACGGTGCCGGAAAGACCACGTTGCTGCGCACGATCACCGGCCAGCTGCGCCCCTCCGCGGGAAGCATCCGCAAGGACGGTGCCGATCTGGCCCGTGTCCCGGTGGAAGCCATGGTGCGCCACGGCGTCGCACTGGTTCCCGAAGGCCGCGGCGTCATCACCGAACTCACCGTGGAGGAGAACCTCCGCCTGGGCGGGCTGTGGCGGAGCGACCGCAAGGCTGCCGCCGCTGTCCTGGACGAGGTGTACGGACTGTTCGAACCCCTCGCCAGGCGGCGGAAGGCAGCAGGCCACCAGCTCTCCGGCGGCGAGCGCCAGATGCTCGCCCTCGGCCGGGCACTGATGGCTGCACCTTCGCTCCTGCTCCTGGATGAACCGTCCCTCGGCCTGGCCCCCAAGGTCACCGCGCAGATCATGGGCATGCTCCGGCGGCTGCGCGATGAGACCGGACTGACCGTGCTGCTGATCGAACAGAACGTCCGCAGCGCCCTGGCCGTCGCAGACCACGGCGTTGTCCTCAATCTCGGCCGCATCGTCGCCTCCCGTCCCGCCGCTGAACTGGCCTCGGACACCGACCTCCGCCACACCTACCTGGGGTTCTAATGGACAGATTCCTTTTCCTCACCTTTGACGGGCTCGCCCGGGGTGCCGTCCTGGCCGCCTTCGCGCTCTCCCTGGTCCTGATTTGGCGCGCCGCACGGATCGTGAACTTCGCCCAAGGCGCCATGGCCGTCGCAGCCACCTACATCGCCTTCAGCGTCACCGCCCTGACCGGCAACTACTGGGCGGGGCTGGCTGCGGCCCTCGCCGCCGGCTTCCTGATCGGGGCCCTCGTGGAGCGGGGCGTGATGCGCCATGTGGGAAGTTCCTCGGCCCTGAATCCCGTTATTGCCGGGCTCGGCCTGCTCCTGGTGATCCAAGCGGTCCTGGGCATGATCTTCGGGAACAGCTACCGGACCATGGTCACGCCCTTCAGCTCCAACCCGGTGGAAATCTTCGGGATCACCGCTGTCTCCTCCTATGACCTCTTTGTGTTTGCCTGCATCGCGGTACTGGTGGGCGGCCTGGTCCTGCTCTTCACGAAAACGCCGCTGGGCCTGCGGCTGCGTGCCTCGGCCTTTGCGCCGGAACTGGCCCGGCTGCTGGGGGTGCGGACCTCGCGGATGCTCACCCTCGGCTGGGCCATGTCCTCGGCGCTGGGAGCCCTCGCGGCACTGCTGGTGATCCCCACCGAACTGGGCCTGAACCCGCACGCAGCGGACGCCGTGTTTGTGTACGCCTTCACAGTTGCGGTCATCGGCGGCCTCGACTCCCCGGCCGGCGCGGTGATCGGCGGCCTGGCCGTGGGTGTCCTGCTCAGCTGGGTCACCGGGTACCTCGGGGCCACCCTGGCTCCCATAGCCATCCTCCTCCTGCTGCTGGCGGTGCTGCTGGTCCGCCCGGGCGGGATCTTCTCACTGACCAAGGAGCGGACCGTATGAGCGTCCCCAAGCGATACCTGCTCGCGGCCGGCACAGCCGTCCTCCTGATCGGGCTCACCTTCCTGATCCCCTCCTTCACCTCCTACCAGCTGGCCACCGCCTGCGCCTACCTGTGCGGCATCGCCGGCCTGACACTGCTGACCGGCGCCGGCGGGCAGCTGTCACTGGGACAGGCCGCGCTGATGGCCGCCGGCGCCTACTCCTACGCGCTCAGCGCCAACGCGCTGTCCGACGCCGGCGTGGAGGGCCCGCTGCTGCTCCTTCTCCCGCTCGCAGCGGCTGTGATCGGTGCTGCCGTGCTGGGTCTGGTGATCGGTCTGGCCGCCGGACGGTTGCACGGCCCGTATCTGGCCGGCTTCACCATGGCTCTGGTAGTGGCTCTTCCCGCCGTCACCAGCACATTTTCCCCGGTGCTCGGCGGCGATCAGGGACTGTGGATCACCGTGGAGAAACGCCCTGCCGCCCTGCGCGGCACCGTGTCCACCGAAGCCTGGCAGGCGTGGCTCGCCGTCGTCTGCGCCGTTGCCGTCATGGCGGTACTCGCGAACCTGCTCCACGGACGCTTTGGCCGTGAACTGCGTGCGGTACGGGACAACCCCGTGGCCGCAGCCCTGGCCGGGATCCATCCCGCCCGGACCAAGGTGGCGGCCTTTGTCATCAGCTCGGCCGCGGCAGGCATGGGCGGCGGACTGCTGGCCTACACCACGCAGAGCGCCAGCCCCGGCGCATACTCGCTGGTGTTCTCACTGTTCCTGCTGATGGCGGCCGTGGTGGGCGGTATCGGCTCGCTGGCCGGCGCCGTCTGGGGTGCGGTGCTGCTGGTGGCCCTGCCACATCTCATCAGCACCGCCACCGCCCGGCTGCCGCTGTCCACCGACCTCGCCCAGCGGCTGGACGGGAACCTCGCGGTGGCCGTGTTCGGACTGGTCCTGGTTCTCGTGGTCTTGCTGGCACCCCAGGGAATCCACGGCCTGCTGGTCCGGCTCCGGTACCGCGCGGCCCGGTTGCGCGCATCCGGACCCGCCGGCGCGGGCCGTACCGAACCAGGCCGCACCGAAACCGCCGCCTCCGAACCCGACGAACCCGACGAATCCGACGAACCTGAATCCACTGCACCCGCAACCGCACCAACACCACCCCGGCTGTCCGCCCGGCGCGAGCCAGGGCAACTACCCGCAACCCAGAAAGGTCAATGATGACTAGTTCCAAGCTCCCGATGGGCGTGGCCGTCCTCGCCGCCGCTGCCCTTGCCCTCTCCGCCTGTTCCGCAAACGCGGACGGTGACGGCGACGCGGCGGCCGCCGAAGACGTCCCCGGCATCACGGATACCACCGTCACCGTAGGCACGCACCAGCCACTCACCGGACCGGCGGCAGCCGGCTACTCCACCATTTCCCCCGCCACCAAGGCGTACTTCGACTACGTCAATGCCAACGGCGGGGTCAACGGCCGCACCATTGAGTACATCGTCAAGGACGACGGCTACAACCCGGCCAACACCCAGTCCGTGGTGCGGGAAATGGTGCTCCAGGACGAGGTCTTCGCCCTGGTCGGAGGCCTCGGCACCCCGCCGCACAGCGCGGTGCTTGACTTCGTGAACGACAACGAGGTCCCCGACCTCTTTGTGGCCTCCGGCTCCCCCACCTGGAACCAGCCGGAGGACTACCCCTACACCTACGGCTTCATGGTGGACTACCCCACCGAATCCCGCATCCTGGCCACCTACGCGCAGGAGGAATTCCCGGACAAGACCTATTGCTTCTTCGGCCAGGACGACGATTTCGGCGAGGAGTTCAAGGCCGGGCTGGAAGCGGTCCTGGGCGCGGATGCGCTGGCCGATGCACAGGTGTACTCCACCTCCAACACGGACGTCGCCGCGCAGATCAGCTCCATGAAGGAGTCCGGCTGCGAGGTGAACTTCCTGGCCACCATCAACGGTTACAGCGCCCAGGCCGTGGGCACGGCAGCGAAGCTCGGCTACTTCCCGCAGTGGATGGCTTCCTCGGCCGGCGGAGACTTCAACACCCTCTCCGGTTACCTGGGCGAAAACACCAACAAGCTGCTCCAGGGCTTCGTCAGCGCCAACTACCTGCCTGCCTACTCCGACACGGAGGACGAATGGACCACGAAGTTCCGGGAAATCAACGAGGAATACAACGCCGGAGCCCCGTTTGACGGCAACACCATCTTCGGGATGTCCATCGGCTACCTGTTCGTCGAGGCGCTGAAGGAGGCGGGCGAGAACCCCACCCGCGAATCCCTGATGGAGGCCCTTGAGTCCGGCAACGTCACCGGCAACGGCCACACGCCACTGGGCTTCGGCGAGGACAGCCACCGCGGCTACACCGGTGCCATGCTGACCCGGGTGGACAACGGCGTCCAGGCCTACTTCGGCAACCCGTACGTGGTCACCGGCGACGAGGTGCAGGAATACACGGAGGAACGGGCCGCCATGCCCGCCAACGGCATGCCGGAATAAAGGCAGCAGGTACAAAGAAGGAGGGCCCCGCCGGGGCCCTCCTTTCCTGTGCCTGCCGGCTACTGCATCACGTACAGCGAGATCGACTCGGCCACTGCCGCCGGCTTGTCCACGCCGTCGATCTCGACCGTAACGAGAAGCTTCACCCGCACCCCCTGGGCCACCTCTTCCACCGACACGATCTCAGAGTGTGCCCGGACCCGGCTGCCCACCGGGACCGGGTGCGGGAAACGGACCTTGTCGAGCCCGTAGTTGATGCCCATCACCATGCCATCCACCCGGAAGCGTCCGGAGGCGAGCGCCGGGAGCAGCGCCAGGCTCAGGTAGCCGTGGGCAATGGTGCCGCCAAAAGGGCCGTGCGCCGCACGCTCCGGATCAACGTGGATCCACTGGTGGTCATCGGTGGCATCGGCAAACAGGTTCACGCGCTCCTGGTCGATGGTGATCCAGTCGCTGGTTTCAACCTGCCCCACGGCAGCGGCGAGTTCCTCCACGGAACCGAACTGTGCCACCGCTAGTCCTTCGGTCCGCCGGCGACGTACAGCACCTGGCCGGAGACAAACGAGGCCTCTTCACGGGCGAAGAAGGACGCCGCCGCGGCAATGTCCGCCGGCGTGCCTGCCCGGCCCACCGGAATGTCCTTCGCGGCGTGCGCCACGAAGTCCTCGAACGGCACCCCCACGCGCTCTGCCGTGGCCCGGGTCATGTCGGTTTCGATGAAACCCGGGGCAATGGCATTGACAGTTACGTTGTAGCGGCCGAGCTCAATGGCAAGGGTTTTCGTGAAGCCCTGGATGCCCGCCTTGGCCGCGGCGTAGTTCGCCTGCCCGCGGTTGCCCAGCGCCGAAGTGGAGGAAAGGTTGATGATCCGCCCCCATTCCGCCTTTACCTGGTGTGCCTGCACGGCCCGGCTCATCAGGAAGGCGCCGCGCAGGTGCACGCCCATCACGGCGTCCCAGTCCGTCTCGCTCATCTTGAACAGCAGGTTGTCCCGCAGGATGCCGGCGTTGTTCACCAGGATGGTGGGGGCGCCCAGCTCCCCGGCGATCCGCGAAACTGCCTGCTCGACGGCGGCGGCATCGGACACGTCGGCACCGACGCCGAGCGCTTCTCCCCCGGCTTCGCGGATCGCGTCCACGGTCCGGGCGGTGTCCTCCTCGCGCAGGTCGATGACGGCAACGGCATTGCCGTCCGCGGCGAGCCGGGAGGCGACCGCGGCGCCGATGCCGCGTCCTGCTCCGGTGACTACGGCTATGCGGCGGGTGGAGGGAACTGGTGTTTCAGGCATGGCTCTCCTTTGGCTCCGCCCTCCCGCGCGTTGGTGCATGTTGGCAGGAAGGCGCCGGACGGACGAACGTGACGGGTGTCTCAATCGTGGAGCCGACAATACCGACCAGCCGGTATGCACCGCAACGGGTAGGAGGTTACAAATCAGGACAGCTCTTGACCTGATCCCGGCGTACCTTGATGTCCATGTTGGAAACTTCCGCGCGGCTGCTGCAGCTGCTCTCCCTGCTGCAGCTGCGCCGCGAATGGACCGGAGCAGCACTGGCGGAGCGGCTGTCCATCACCGAACGCACGGTGCGCCGGGATATCGGCAAGCTCCGGACGTTGGGCTATCCCATCTCGGCGTCCCCGGGCATTGCCGGGGGTTACCAGCTGGGCGCCGGTGCCCAGCTGCCGCCGTTGCTGCTCGACGACGACGAGGCGCTCGCCGTCGCCCTGGGACTCACGGCAGTGGCCGCCGGGCCCGTGACCGGCATCGGCGAGGCGTCGGTGCGCGCCCTCGCGAAGCTTGAGCAGGTACTCCCGGGCCGGCTCCGCCCCAAGTTCTCCGCCCTGCGCCAATCCGTCTCCACCCTCTCCGGCCCCCCGGGCGGGGTGGATCCGGGCATCCTCACGGCATTCTCCGCGGGCATCACCGAACGCCGGGTCCTGAGCTTCCGGTATACCGGGGCCGACGGCGGCTCGGCGCGCAGATTGGTGGAGCCTTACCGGCTGGTGAGCACCGGACGGCGCTGGTATGCAGTGGCCTGGGACCTTGAACGCTGCGACTGGCGGACCTTCCGGGTGGACCGCTGCGGCAGCACACCCTCCCCGCGCGAGCGGTTCACGCCACGCCCGCTGCCGGCCCGCGATCTGGCCGCCTACGTGCAGGAATCGATCACCCGCAACCCCTACCGCTACACGGTGGTGGTGCGCCTGGCCGCGCCGTTGGAGACCGTGGCCGAGCGGGTACCGCCGGACGTGGCAAGCCTCACCGCCGACGGACCGGGGCACACCATCGTGCGCGGCGGCTGGGACTCCCTTGACCTGCCCCTGATCAACCTGACTGCGTGGGGTGTGCCGTTCGAAATCCTGGAACCGCCGGAAATGCGTGACCGTGCCCTTCGGGCCGTGTCACTGCTGCAGCGTGCCGTCCAAATCCCGCCCACGGCGGAATCTCCGTAAGGGTGCCGGGCCAAGCCACTAGACTGGTGGCAATCATGGCACTGACAATTTCCTATCCCGAGCTCCTGCCTGTTTCGGAGCGCCGCGAAGACATCATGGCTGCCATCGCGGCCAACCAGGTCACCGTCATTGCCGGTGAAACCGGCTCCGGCAAGACCACCCAGATCCCGAAAATGTGCCTGGAGCTGGGCCTGGCGGAAAAGGGCCTGATCGGGCATACCCAGCCCCGCCGGCTCGCCGCCCGCACCGTGGCGGAACGGATTGCCTCCGAGCTCGGCGTCGACATCGGTGACGAAGTGGGTTTCCAGGTCCGCTTCACCGGGGAGACCAGCCGCAAAACCAAGGTCAAGCTGATGACCGACGGCATCCTGCTGGCCGAAATCCAGCACGATCCGAAGCTGAAGAAATACAGCACCATCATCATTGACGAGGCCCACGAACGCAGCCTCAACATCGACTTCATCCTGGGCTACCTGCGCCGGCTGCTGCCCGAACGCCCGGACCTGAAGCTGATCATCACCTCGGCCACCATCGATCCGCAGCGTTTCGCCGAACACTTTGCCTTGGACGGCACACCGGCGCCCATCATCGAGGTCTCCGGGCGCACCTTCCCCGTGGAGATCCGGTACCGGCCGCTGAACCAGCCCGCGGACGGCGGCAGCGACGACGACGGCCCCGACGACGAGCTCGAAGAGGACCGCGACCCGGTGGACGCGGTCTGCGACGCCGTGGACGAGCTGTCCCGCGAGGCACCCGGCGACGTCCTGGTGTTCTTCTCCGGCGAGCGCGAAATCCGCGACGCGGCAGATGCGCTGCGTTCCTCCGTTGCGCGCAACCCCCGGCTGGCCAACACCGAGATCCTGCCGCTCTACGCCCGGCTCTCCCTGGCCGAGCAGCACAAGGTCTTCTCCCCCGGCCGGAACCGCCGGATCGTGCTGGCCACCAACGTGGCCGAAACGTCGCTGACCGTCCCCGGCATCAAGTACGTCATTGATACCGGCACGGCCCGCATCTCCCGCTACTCCCACCGCACCAAGGTCCAGCGGCTGCCGATCGAACGGATTTCCCAGGCCTCCGCCAACCAGCGCTCGGGACGCTGCGGCCGCGTCTCGGACGGCATCGCCATCCGCCTGTACTCGCAGGAGGACTTCGAGTCCCGTCCCGAGTTCACCGACCCGGAGATCCTGCGCACCAACCTCGCCGCCGTGATCCTGCAGATGGCGGCCATGGGTGTGGCCAAGGGCCCCAAGGACGTGGCGGACTTCCCGTTTGTGCAGCCCCCGGACTCCAAGGCCGTCAACGACGGCGCCGTCCTCCTGCGCGAGCTCGGCGCCCTGCACCCCAAGGGCGGCATCACCCCGGTGGGCCGCAAGCTCTCCCAGCTGCCGGTTGATCCGCGGCTGGGCCGGATGATCGTGGAAGCCGGCAACCGCGGCTGCGCCAAGGAGGTCATGGTGCTCACCGCGGCACTGACCATCCAGGACCCGCGTGAACGCCCGTCCAAGGATGACCCGGCCCGCGCGCAGAAGGCCGCGGAAATGCACAAGCGCTTTGTGGACGAGAAATCCGACTTCACCGGCTACCTGAACCTGTGGCGTTATATCCAGGAAAAGCAGAAGGAGCTCTCCTCCTCGGCTTTCCGCCGGCTGTGCAAAAACGAGTTCCTGAACTTCCTGCGCATCCGTGAATGGCAGGACCTGTTTGCCCAGCTGCGCCAGCTGGCCAAGCCGCTGGGCATCACCCTCTCCCCGGATCCGGTGGACCCGGTGGGGCGGCATAAGGAAATCCACATGTCGCTGCTGTCCGGCCTGCTCAGCCATATCGGACTCTACGACCAGCGCAAGCGCGAATACGCCGGCGCGCGCGGTACCCGGTTTGCCGTGTTCCCCGGCTCGGCGCTGTTCAAGAAGTCCCCCGACTGGGTGATGGCCGCCGAGCTGGTGGAGACCTCCCGCCTCTGGGCCCGGGTGGCGGCATCCTTTGATCCGCTCTGGGCGGAGGAAGTGGCCCCGCACCTGGTCAAGCGGACCTACAGCGAACCGCACTGGTCCAAGAGCCGCGGGGCGGTCATGGCCTATGAGAAGGTCACGCTTTACGGCGTCCCGGTGGTTCCGCAGCGGAGCATCAACTACGGCCGGATCGATCCGGCGCTCTCGCGGGAAATGTTCATCCGGCATGCCCTGGTGGAGGGTGACTGGCGCACGCACCACAAGTTCTTCCACCGGAACCAGGCTCTGCTGGCCGAGGTGGAGGAACTCGAAAACCGGGTCCGGCGCCGCGGCCTGCGCGTGGACGACGAGACGCTCTTCGAGTTCTACGACGAGCGTGTGGGTCCCGACGTCGTCTCCGAGCGGCACTTCGACAAGTGGTGGAAACACGCACGGCATGAGAACCCCGCCCTGCTGGACTTCGATCCGGATGCCCTGCGCACCGACGACGCCGCCGGCCTGGATGAGGACGACTTCCCGAAGTCCTTCTTCTACGGCTCCTTCGAGCTTCCGCTGACCTATGAGTTCACGCCGGGTGTGACCGGAGCCAACGACGGCGTGACCGTGGAAGTACCCGTGCTGTTCCTGAACCAGCTCGCCCCCGGGCCGTTCACCTGGCAGATCCCGGGCCTGCGTGCCGAACTCATCACTGCCCTGATCAAGTCCCTGCCCAAGGCCATCCGGAAGAACTTTGTTCCGGCGCCCGACGTCGCCCGTTCGGCTGCCGCAGCCCTGGCCGCGGACTTCGACCCGGCAACGGATGAGCTGGAACCCTCGCTTGAACTGGTGCTGCGCCGGCTCAAGGGCTCGATCATTCCGCCCGGTTCCTGGAACTGGAACGCGGTGCCGGACCATCTGCGCATGACGTTCACCGTGGTGGATTCCGCCGGCCGCGTACTGGACGAGGGCAAGGACCTGGCCGCCCTGCAGGAGTCCCTGGCACCGGCTACCCGCCGGGCCATCGCCGAGTCGCTGGGCGCCACGCCGTCGACCGTCCGTCCGGCTAAGCCGGCCAAGACCAACGGCAAGGGCAACGGCAACGGCAACGGCACGCAATCCGGTGTGCGCGACGGCAAGCCCGACGCCGGTTCCTCCGTGGCGGAACAGACCGGGCTCACGGAGTGGAGCGTTGGCACCTTGGAGAAGCAGGTGCAGCGGCTGGTCGCGGGGCACACCGTGACCGGCTACCCGGCACTGGTGGACGAAGGCAGCACGGCAGGCGTGCGGATCTTCCAGAGCCCCGGCGAACAGCAGGCGGCCATGCGCGCCGGCGTGATCCGGCTGCTGGTGCTCCGGGTGCCCAGCCCCGCCAAGTATGTGCTGGAGCACCTGAGCAACACCGAGAAGCTGACCTTCAGCCAGAACCCGCACGGCAGCGTTGCGGCGCTGATCGAGGACTGCACCCTGGCCGCCGTCGACAAGCTCACACCCGAGGCGCTCCCCTGGTCCCGGGCCGAGTTTGATGCCCTCTATGAAACGGTGCGGGCCGAGCTCATCGATACGGTGTTTACGGTGACCGCCATCGTGGAAAAGATCCTCTCCAGCACCCGGCGGATCACCAAGGCGCTGAAGGGCACCACGTCACTGGCACTGATCAGCGCGCTCAATGACATCCGGTCCCAGCTGGACAACCTCGTCTACCCGGGATTCGTGGCCCGGACCGGCTACGCACAGCTGATGCATCTGCCCCGCTATCTGGCCGGCATTGAACGGCGCCTGGAAAAGCTCCCGGGCAACGTGCAGCGCGACGGGCTGAGCATGGCAGTGGTCCAGCGCCTCGAGGATGAGTACGACGACGCCGTGGCGGCGCTGGCGCCCGGCCGCGGCACTCCTCCGGAACTCGCCGAGGTCCGTTGGATGATCGAAGAGCTGCGGATCAGCTTCTTTGCCCAGGAACTGGGCACGGCCCGGTCCGTTTCGGAGAAACGGATCCGGACCGCGCTGAACTCGGCACTGGCCCCGGCCTAGCGCACCTCGTTCGGGTACCCCTTGTGCCTAGCTCTCCCTTCGGCGGGCTGCCAGCAGCAACGCGGCTCCCACAACTAGGACGAGGGAAGCCGCTGCCGCCACCCACGTGCCTTCGGCACCGGTCGAGGCCAGTCCGGACGCAGGATTACTCGGGGCAGGGTCTGCCAGCACACGCGTTCCTGACCCGGGAACTGTCGTTCCAGGAACCGTACCCGTGACTGCCGGCGGAATGACGTTGCCCGTTCCGGCGGGTGGTGCCATCGGCGGTGCAGGCGGTAACTCCAGCAGCGTATCCCCGGGCAGCCCTGGCGAACCGGCTGACGGGGTGTCGGACGGGGTATCAACAGGGGCATCCGTGGGCTGGCTCGACGGGCTGGCTGTCGGCTGATCCGAAGGCGACGCGGTGGGCCCGTCCGAAGGCGAACCCGTCGGAGAACCCGTCGGCTGATCTGTCGGGTCCGACGGGTGCGTCGGCTGATCCGAAGGCCCATCCGTAGGCGAACCCGTCGGAGAACTCGTCGGCTGATCTGTCGGGTCCGACGGGTGCGTCGGGTAATCCGGTGTATCTGTGGGCGGCAATGCCGGGCAGACATCTGGCGGGTCGGTCGGCTCCACCGGATCAGTCGGCGGGTCACTCGGCTCCACCGGATCAGTCGGCGGGTCACTCGGCTCCACCGGATCAGTCGGCGGGTCACTCGGCTCCACCGGATCAGTCGGCGGGTCACTCGGCTC